>JBLMYH010000167.1:0-8155 GCA_050258175.1 Hyphomicrobiaceae bacterium | reverse complement strand
GTCCATGTCGCCGAGGTGATCCTCGTCGCCGAGGATGTCGGTCAGCACCGCGAAGCGGTTGCCTTCCTTGATCAGGCCCATGGCGATGCCGGCGACGTGCGCCTTCAGCGGTGCGCCTGCGTCCATCAGCGACAGGCAGCCGCCGCACACCGAGGCCATCGATGACGAGCCGTTGGACTCGGTGATTTCCGACACCACGCGCATGGTGTAGCCGAATTCTTCCTTGGAGGGGAGCACCGCCAGCAGCGCGCGCTTGGCGAGACGGCCGTGGCCGATTTCGCGGCGCTTCGGCGAACCCACGCGGCCGGTCTCGCCGGTGGCGTAGGGGGGCATGTTGTAGTGCAGCATGAAGCGGTCGGAGTAGGAGCCTTCGAGCGCGTCGACGGTCTGCTCGTCGCGGCCGGTGCCGAGCGTGGTGACGACCAGCGCCTGGGTTTCGCCGCGGGTGAACAGGGCGGAACCGTGGGTGCGCGGCAGGACGCCGGTGCGGATGGTGATCGGGCGCACGGTGCGGGTGTCGCGGCCGTCGATGCGCGGCTGGCCGGACAGGATGCGGTTGCGCACCACGCCGGCTTCGAGGCGGTGGAACGCGTCCTTGACGTGATTGGCAGCGACGGTATCCATGTCAGCGGTGATTAGTTCGGCGAAGGCCTTGCTGCGTACTTCGTCGACGGCGGCCATGCGCGCCTGCTTCTGCTTGATGTTGTAGGCCTGCTGCAGGCCGTCTTCGGCCAGCGTCTTGAGGCGCTCGACCATTGCGGTATCTTCGGCGAGCGGCTGCCAGTCCCAGGCATCGGCACCAGCTTCGTCGGCCAGTTCGTTGATGGCGTTGATCGCGGCCTGCATCTGGGTGTGGCCGAACACGACCGCGCCCAGCATGATGTCTTCCGGCAGTTCCATCGCCTCGGACTCGACCATCAGCACGGCGGTCTCGGTGCCGGCGACGACCAGGTCGAGCGCCGAATCCTTCAGCTCGGAGTTGGTCGGGTTCAGCACATACTCGCCGTTGATGAAGCCGACGCGGGCGGCGCCAACGGGACCATCGAACGGCAGGCCGGACAGCGACAGCGCGGCGGAGGCACCGATCAGCGCCGGGATGTCGGCGCTGACTTCGGGGTTGGACGACATCACGGTGGCGATGATCTGCACTTCGTTGAAGAAGCCTTCTGGGAAGAGCGGGCGGATCGGGCGGTCGATCAGGCGCGAGATCAGCGTTTCGCCTTCGGACGGGCGGCTTTCACGCTTGAGGAATCCGCCGGGGATGCGGCCGGCGGCATAGGTCTTTTCCTGGTAGTCAACAGTCAGCGGAAAGAAATCCTGGCCCGGCTTGACTTCGTTTTTGGCAACGACGGTGACCAGCACCACCGTGTCGTCGACGTTGACGACGACTGCGCCGGAGGCCTGGCGGGCGATTTCGCCGGTTTCCAGGGTGACCTGATGGCGGCCGTAGGTGAAAGTTTTCTTGATAGCGCTCACACGAGTTCCTTTCAAAGCAAAAACGCCCCGCTGATGCGGGGCGTGCGAAATTCAGGGGGCAATGTGCCCCATCCACTGTGCCGGTGCAGCAGGATGCCGGGTCATCACAGTGGCCCTGCCGGGATTACTTGCGCAGACCGAGGCGATCGATCAGGGTCTTGTAGCCTTCGAGGTTGGTGCGCTTCAGGTAGTCGAGCAGCTTGCGGCGACGGCTCACCATCTTGAGCAGACCACGACGCGAGTGGTGATCCTTCATGTTGGCTTTGAAGTGGCCGGTCAGATCGTTGATGCGCGCCGTCAGCAGGGCAACCTGAACTTCGGGCGAGCCGGTGTCTGCGGCAGCGCGTTGATAGTCTTGGACGATTTGTGCTTTTTGCGTGGTGGTTACAGCCATGGTGTACTCCTTATTAATCGCGTGGCCTGCGGCTGAGCGGGACACGTTCGGGGAAACCTCGCATTTTACGCGGAAAGGGCCCTGCAACTCAAGCCTGCGGGGCAGCGATCAGGCGGCGCGGCACCAGTTGGCCAGTATCGGCGTCGGCCAGGCCAAGGAAGGTGCGCGGCGCCGCATATACACGCGTAAGCCCCGTGTGCGCCGCCTGATGGGCGACGCTGCGGCCCTGGCACAGGGCCGCGCTTTCGGCGCCATCGAGTTGCACCGCTGGCAGGTGCGCCACCAGGCAATCGGTGGGCAGCAGCAAGGCTTCGCGCTGGGCGGCATCAAGTAATTCCAGGTAGGCGAGGGTGTAGGCATGGTCGAGCGTGAATCCGCCGGCAGCGGTACGGGTCAGCCCCGTCAGATGCGCACCGCAGCCGAGTGCGGCGCCGATGTCCTGCGCCAGCGTGCGGATATAGGTGCCCGCGCTGCACTGCACGTCGAGCACGACGCGCGGCGGCGCACACTCGATCAGATCCAGAGCGCGGATCTGCACCTGCCGCGGCGGGCGCTCGATTTCAATTCCGGCGCGGGCATATTCGTAGAGGGGGCGTCCCTGGTGCTTGAGTGCCGAGTGCATCGGCGGGACCTGTTCGATTTCGCCCGTGAAGCGCGGCAGCACAGCGACGATGTCGGCATGGCTGACGGCCACCTTGCGGGTGCTGAGCACCTCGCCTTCCGGGTCGCCTGTCGTGGTGGTGACGCCAAGCTGCAGCACGGCACGATAGCGTTTGTCAGCATCCAGCAGGTACCCCGAAAACTTGGTGGCCTCGCCGAAGCACAAAGGCAGCAGGCCGTCGGCAAAGGGGTCGAGGGTGCCGGTGTGCCCAGCCTTCCTCGCGTTGAGCAGCCACTTGGCTTTCTGCAGCGCGGCGTTGGAGGTGATGCCGACCGGCTTGTTCAGCAGCAGCACGCCATCGACAATCTGGCGGGCAGGCTTCACTCGTCTTTCGGGTGCTTGGCGTCTTCGGCGACGGCCGATTCGATCAGATGCGTGAGTTCGATGCCGCGTTCGACCGAGCGGTCGTACACGAAGGTCAGCTTGGGCACCACGCGCAGCTGCATGCGGTGCGACAGCTGCGAACGCAGGAAGCCGCTGGCGCGCTGTAGGCCCTGCAGGCAGGCATCATGCTCGGCCTGGCCGCCGAGCGTGGTGAAATAGACCTTGGCGAACTCCATGTCGCGGTTGACCTCCACCTCGGTGATGGTCAGCATGCCGACGCGCGGATCCTTGACTTCCTGCCGGATCAACTCCGGCAGTTCGCGCTGGATCTGGTCGGCGACGCGGCGCGCTCTCGGAAAATCCTTGGGCATTACAGCGAGCGCGCGACTTCCACCACTTCAAACACTTCCAGCAGGTCGCCTTCCTGGATGTCGTTGAAGTTCTTCAGCGATAGACCGCATTCGAAGTTGGCCTTGACTTCCTTGACGTCGTCCTTGAAGCGCTTGAGCGAATCGAGTTCGCCCTGGTGGATCACGACGTTGTTGCGGATCAGGCGCACGCCGGCGCCGCGCTTGACCACGCCCTCCTGCACGTAACAGCCGGCAATGGTACCGATCTTGGAAATATGGAAGACCTGGCGGATCTCTACGGTGCCGATGACGCTTTCCTTCTTCTCGGGCGCAAGCATGCCGGACAGTGCGGCTTTCACTTCATCCACGGCTTCGTAGATGATGTTGTAGTAGCGGATATCCACGCCGCTGGATTCGGCCAGCTTGCGTGCCGTTGCATCGGCGCGCACGTTGAAGCCGATCAGCACCGCCTTGGAGGCGAGCGCGAGGTTGACGTCGGATTCCGTGATCGCTCCCACACCGCTGTGAATGATGTTGACCTTGACCTCGTCGGTCGACAGCTTGCCCAGCGCATGCGCCAGACCTTCGTAGGAACCCTGGGTGTCGGACTTGAGGATGATGGGCAGGTGCTGCACTTCGCCCTGTCCCATCTGCTCGAACATCGACTCCAGTTTGGCAGCCTGCTTTTTCGCCAACTGTACGTCGCGGAACTTGCCTTGACGGAACAGCGCGATTTCGCGCGCCTTCCGTTCGTCCGGCAGCACCATCATGTCCTCGCCTGCCTGCGGCACGTCGGAGAGACCTTGGATTTCCACCGGGATCGAGGGACCGGCTTCGTTGACGGTCTTGCCGGCTTCGTCGAGCATGGCTCGGACACGGCCAAATACCTGACCGGCCAGCACCATGTCACCGCGGCGCAGGGTGCCGGATTGCACCAGCAGCGTGGCGACCGGGCCCTTGCCCTTGTCGAGACGCGCTTCGATGACGATGCCCTTGGCCGGGCCGTCGGCGGCTGCCTGCAGTTCCAGTACTTCGGCTTGCAGCAGGATGGCGTCGAGCAAGCCGCCGATATTGGTGTTGGCCTTGGCCGACACTTCGACGAACTGGGTGTCGCCACCCCATTCCTCGGGTGTGACGCCCTGCGCGACGAGTTCCTGGCGGATGCGCTCCGGGTTGGCGTCGGGCTTGTCGATCTTGTTCACGGCGACCACCAGCGGCACGTTGGCCGCCTTGGCATGGTGGATCGCTTCGATGGTTTGCGGCATCACGCCGTCGTCCGCCGCCACCACCAGCACCACGATGTCGGTCGCTTTGGCGCCGCGTGCCCGCATGGCGGTAAACGCTTCGTGGCCCGGGGTATCGAGGAAGGTGATGACGCCTTTTTCGGTTTCGACGTGATAGGCGCCGATGTGCTGGGTGATGCCACCGGCTTCACCGCTGGCCACACGGGTGCGGCGGATGGTGTCGAGCAGCGAAGTCTTGCCGTGGTCGACGTGACCCATCACCGTGACGACCGGCGGGCGGGCGTGCATCTCAACTTCACCCGTCTCGCCAGTTTCGATCAGGAAGGCCTCCGGCGTATCGAGTGCCGCCGGCTTGCCGATGTGGCCCATTTCCTCAACCACGATGATCGCCGTTTCCTGGTCGAGCACCTGGTTGATGGTCACCATGCTGCCGAGCTTCATCAGGGCCTTGATGACTTCGGCGGCCTTCACCGACATTTTGTGGGCAAGTTCGGCAACCGTAATTGTTTCCGGCACCATTACCTCGCGCACGATCGGCTCGGTCGGGGCGACGAAGGTCGTCTCTTCGTGGCCGCCCTTGGTCTTGCCCTTGCGGCCGCGCCAGCCAGCGTCAGGCGCAGCGCCACCACGGGTCTTGAGCCCACCCTTGCGGCGCGCGGCGTCGTCTTTCCAGGTTCCTCCGGCTTTCTTGTCCGGGCCCTTGGCGCCCTTGGCGACGCCGGGCTTTTCCGGCTTGTGCAGCGTCTTTTCGGTCGGGGCTGCGGGTGCGGCAGGCGCAGCAGCCTTTTGGGCTTCAGCCAGCTTGGCGGCTTCGCGCGCGGCTTCTGCCTGTTTGCGCAAAGCTTCGCGCTCGGCACGGGCCTTGGCGTCCGCAGCCTGGCGTTCCAGCAATGCCTGGTGGCGGCGCGTCTCTTCTTCGCGCGCCTTGACTTCTGCTTCGTTGAGGATCGAAGCCTTCTTGATGCGGGTGGTTTTTTTCACCACCGGGGCAGGTGCCGCCGCAGGTTCGGCCGCGATCTCGGCAGGTGCGGGCGCCGCTTCGGCAATTTCGGGCTCAGCCGCAGCAGGCGCGGTGGGTACCGGCTCAGCCTCGGCTGCGGTCGGCTGGGCCACAACCGGTTCGGCAACGGGCTCAGGGACAGGGGCTTCGACCTTGGCTTCAATGACTGGTTGCGGCAGTTCCTCGGCCTGCGGTTCAGGCTGCACTTCCGCTACCGGTACGGCGGCAGGCTGCTGGGCCTCGGCCGCCAAGGCTGCGGCATCGCGCTTGACATAGGTGCGCGATTTGCGTACCTCCACCTGGATGGTGCGCGATTTGCCGGTGCTGTCGGTCTTGCGGATTTCACCCGTCTGCTTGCGCGTGATGGTGATCTTGGTCTTGCCGGTCTCGGCTCCGCCACCGTGCATCTTGCGCAGATATTCGAGCAGATGTGCCTTGTCCGCTTCGGTTACAGGGTCGACAACGTCATTTTTGCTGACGCCCGCCGCCTTCAGCTGTTCAAGCAACAGCTGCGGCGGCAGTTTCAGTTCCTGGGCGAATTGTTCAACGTTCATGCAGTCCTCTTGGCGTATCAGCCTTGGGCGAACCAGGGCGCGCGTGCGGCCATGATCAATTGTTTGGCGCGTTCGGCATCCATGGCAGCCATTTCGGTGAGCTCATCGACGGCCAGTTCGGCCAGGTCCTCGGTGGTGTGGACCCCTTTGCTGGCGAGCAGACGTGCGGTTTCGGCGTCCATGCCTTCGAGCGACAGCAGATCGCCTGCGGAGGCCTCGACCTGTTCCTCACCGACAATGGCGGCGGTCAGCAGGGCGTTACGGGCACGATTGCGCAGTTCGTTGACCAGGTCTTCATCGAAGGCCTCGATCTCGAGCATCTCGTTGAGCGGCACATAGGCAACTTCCTCCAGCGTGGAGAAGCCTTCGTCGACCAGAATCTGGGCGACTTCCTCGTCCACATCGAGTTTCTCGATGAAGAGCGCGAGCGTCTTGCCGCTTTCGGCCGACTGCTTTTCATCCGCCGCTTCGCGCGACATGATGTTGAGCTCCCAGCCGGTCAGTTCGGAGGCGAGGCGTACGTTCTGGCCGCCGCGGCCGATCGCCATCGCCAGTTGTTCCTCGTCGACCACCACGTCCATGCTGTGGCGGTCTTCGTCCACTACGATGGAGCTGACTTCGGCGGGCGCGAGGGCGTTGATGACATACTGCGCCGGGTCGGCCGACCAGTGGATGATGTCGACACGTTCGCCGGCGAGTTCATTGGTCACCGAGGTGACGCGCGAACCGCGCAGGCCGATGCAGGTGCCGATCGGGTCGATGCGTGGATCATGCGACACCACGGCGATCTTGGCGCGCAGGCCGGGGTCGCGGGCGGCCGCCTTGATCTCGAGCAGGCCCTCCTCGATTTCCGGCACTTCCAGTTCGAACAGCTTCATGATGAATTCGGGCGCAGTGCGCGACAGCACCACCTGCGGGCCACGGGCGCCGCGGTCGATGCGCAGCAGGTAGGCGCGCACGCGGTCGCCGACGCGCAGGTTTTCGCGCGGGATCATCTGGTCGCGGTGCAGGAAGCCTTCGACACGGCCCGATTCGATGATGGCGTTGCCGCGATCGATGCGCTTCACCACGCCGTTGACGAGGTGCTCCTTGCGGGCGAGGAAGTCGCTGATGATCTGCTCGCGCTCGGCGTCGCGGATCTTCTGCAGGATGACCTGTTTGGCGGCTTGGGCGCCGATGCGACCGAATTCGACGTTTTCCAGGGGCTCCTCGATGTAGTCGCCGATTTCGATGTCGGGAATCTTGTCCTGGGCGTCGATCAGCAGGATCTGGTAGCCCTCGGATTCCAGGTCAGCTTCGCTCACCACCTGCCAGCGGCGGAAGGATTCGTAATCTCCGGTCTCACGGTCGATCGACACGCGCACGTCCGACTCTTCCTTGAAGCGCTTCTTGGTGGCGGAGGCGAGCGCCTGCTCCAGCGCTTCGAACACCACCTCCTTGTCCACGTTCTTTTCGCGTGCCAGCGCATCGGCCAGCATCAACATTTCACGGCTCATATTCCCTCCAGCGCCTTCCTCAAACCATCGGTTTCAGGCGGGCCACATCCACGTTTCTCAAATCGACCGACATTTCGGTGCCGTCGACGATCACTTTCACCATTTCGCCATCCAGGCCGACCAGCTGACCGCTCAGGCGGCGCCGGTTGTCGATCGGCACCCGCAGTTTCAGCGTCACCGGTTCGCCGGCGAAACGCACGTAGTCCTGCGGCTTGACCAGCGGCCGGTCGAGGCCGGGCGAAGACACTTCCAGTCTGTCATAGTCGATATTCTCGACAGTGAACAGATGGGTCAGGTGATTGCTCACCGCGACGCAGTCGTCGATCGTGATGCCGCCCGGCTTGTCGATGAAAATACGGATCAGCCCGCGCCCGGCACGCTCCAGCATCACCAACTCGTAACCGAGTCCGGCAAGTACAGGCTCCAGGCGGGTGGGTAAATCCATCATCGCAATCCATCTTGTGCGTCATGCGGCCCAATGGTGGCGCGTGAAGCACAAATAAAAAATGGGCGAACCGCCCATCGTGTTAATAATTAAAGCGCAAAAATTATACCACTCGGGCCGGTGAACTGGAAGGTGGTGCCCGGAACCGGAATCGAACCGGTACGCCATCGCTGGCGAGGGATTTTAAGTCCCTTGTGTCTACCAATTTCAC
>JBLMYH010000166.1:0-8086 GCA_050258175.1 Hyphomicrobiaceae bacterium | reverse complement strand
AACCGGCGGGCTGGGCGATGTGCTCTACAGCCTGCCGCATGCCTTGCAGGGGCGTGGCGCCGACATCCGCCTGGTCCTGCCGGGCTATCGCGCGCTGTTGCGCCAGCTCGATCAGGTGCGCTTTCTCGGCTGGCTCGACGTGCGCGGCGCCGAGGGCATCGTCAGCGCGCGCATCCTGGAAACGCGCCATCCCGATTTTTCCTTCCCGCTCTGGGTGGTCGACTGCCCGCCGCTGTTCGATCGACCGGGCAATCCCTACGTCAATGCCAGCGGCCATGACTGGCCGGACAATGTCGAGCGGTTTGCGGTGTTCTCGCGGGTGGCGGCGCTGCTGGCGCAGGATGCGCTCGACATCGGCTGGCAGCCGGACGTGGTGCACACCCATGACTGGCAGACGGGCCTCGTTGCGGCGTTCCTGGCCGGCCAGCCGGGGCGTCCCAAGACCGTGTTCACCATTCACAACCTGGCCTACGGCGGCCATTTTTCGCACACCGATTTCGTTCGCCTGCAACTCCCCAGCCACTGGTGGTCGCCCGAGGGGGTGGAATTCCACGGCGGGTTTTCCATGCTGAAGGCGGGCATCGTCTACGCTGATGCTGTCACGACCGTGAGCCCCACCTATGCCGCCGAAATCTGCACGCCGGCCTTCGGCTACGGACTCGACGGCCTGCTGCTCTCGAGGCAGCACAAGCTGCACGGCATTCTCAACGGCATCGATGCCCGGGTATGGAACCCGTCGACCGATCCGCATTTGCCTGCGCATTATTCGTCGAGCCGCATCCTTCCCGGCAAGCGGCGGAACAAGCAGGTGTTGCTCGAGCGTTTCCTGCCGCACGTCGACGATGCGGCGATGCAGGCGCCGCTGCTGGGGCAGGTGGGGCGGCTGGTCGAGCAGAAAGGAATCGACTGGGTGCTGGCAGCGATCCCTGTGATGCTTGCGGAAACGGACGCGCGCTTCGTGCTGCTCGGCAGCGGCCAGGCCACATACGAGCAGAAGCTCACGCGTCTGGCCAAACAGCATCCGGATCGCGTCTTCGTCGTGATCGGTTACGACGAGGCGCTGGCGCACCAGATCGAGGCCGGCGCGGACCTGTTCCTGATGCCATCCCGCTTCGAGCCGTGCGGGCTCAACCAGATGTACAGCCTGCGTTATGGCACCCCGCCCATCGTCTTCAAGACCGGCGGGCTGGCCGATACCGTGGTCGATGCTGACGCGGCCAGTCTCGCGGAGGGAAGCGCCACCGGCTTCGTGTTCGACACCCCGGATGTGGCAGCTTTCCTGGCGGCCATTCGCCGCGCACTCGAGCTGTATCGCCAATCCGCGCCCTGGCGGCGCCTGCAGCAGGCCGGCATGCGCCAGTCGTTCGACTGGTCGGACAGCGCCGGTCATTACCTTGCGCTCTATTCCATATGACCTTAGCGGGAGCCCTTATGTCAGACGCGAAAGCCGCCCCCCCCCGTCTCATCGCCCTCAAGCAATTGCCTGATAGCGGCGAGTCTCTGACCGAGGATTTTCAGCGTTATCAGTTCTATCACCTGGGGCGTTCTCATGGCTGTCCGATGGTCTACACCTACCATGCCATGGCCTGGACGCTGCGTGACCGCCTGATGTCGGACTGGATGAACACCTATGCGGCGCGTGATCAGCCCGGCAGGCGTCGCGCGTATTACCTCTCGCTGGAGTTCCTGATTGGCCGCGCGTTATCCAACCACGTGCTCAACCTGGGGCTCGACGCGGCCTCGCGCGAGGCGTTGCAGAGTTTCGGCCAGACGCTGGAGACGGTGGCCGAGGAGGAGACCGATGCCGGGCTGGGAAATGGCGGCCTGGGGCGGCTGGCGGCCTGTTTCATGGACAGCTGCGCCAGCCTCGATCTGCCGGTCATGGGCTATGGCATTCATTACGAGTACGGCATGTTCCGCCAGCACATCGAAAACGGCTATCAGGTCGAGGAGCCCGACCACTGGCTGCGCGATGGCAACCCCTGGGAGGTCGAGCGTTCCGAGTTCACCTGTCGCGTTCCGTTCGGCGGCCATATCGAGCATTTCCACGACAAGGCGGGTGCGGCCCGTTCGCGCTGGGCGGATACCAGCGACGTGCTGGCGATTCCCTACGACATGCCGATTT
This sequence comes from Hyphomicrobiaceae bacterium, assembly GCA_050258175.1. Lineage (GTDB taxonomy): Bacteria > Pseudomonadota > Gammaproteobacteria > Burkholderiales > Thiobacillaceae > Thiobacillus. Next base: position 5,961 of record JBLMYH010000166.1, on the reverse strand, counting down.
CGGGTTACCGCAATCACGTGGTCAACACGCTGCGCCTGTGGAAATCGGCCGCCACCGACGAATTCGACCTCGACGAATTCAATGCCGGCAGCTATTCCGAGGCGGTACAGGCAAAGAACCACGCCGAGCACATCTCGATGGTGCTGTACCCGAACGACAGCAGCGAAAACGGCAAGGAGCTCCGTCTGCGCCAGCAGTATTTCCTGGCCTCGGCCAGCCTGCAGGACGCGCTGCGCCAGTGGCGCGCCGCCGGCAACCATGACCTGACGAAATTTGCCGAGCACAATGTCTTCCAGATGAACGACACGCATCCGACCATCGCGGTGGCCGAATTGATGCGCCTGCTGCTCGACCAGGAAGGCATGCTGTGGGATCAGGCCTGGGCGATCACCTCGCAGTGCATGGCCTACACCAACCACACGCTGTTGCCCGAGGCGCTGGAACGCTGGCCGGTGGCGCTGTTCGAACGCCTGCTGCCGCGCCCGCTGGAAATCATCTACGAAATCAACGCCCGCTTCCTGCGTCAGGTGTCGCTGAAATGGCCGGGCGACATCGACCGCCAGCGCCGCATGTCGATCATCGAGGAGGAGCCGGTCCGCCAGGTGCGCATGGCGTGGCTGGCCATCGTCGGCAGTTTCTCGGTCAACGGCGTGGCGGCCCTGCATTCGCGCCTGCTGAAGGAGGGCCTGTTCCGCGATTTTGTCGATTTCTGGCCGAGCAAGTTCAACAACAAGACCAATGGCGTCACGCCACGCCGCTGGGTGGCCCACGCCAACCCCGGCATGACGGCGCTGATCACGTCGAAAATCGGCGATGGCTGGATCGCCGACCTGTCGCAACTGGAAAAGCTGAAGCCCCTGGCGAACGGGAAGGACAGGGCGTTTCATGCCGAATGGCGCGCCGCAAAACGCGCCAACAAGGAGCGGCTTGCGGCCCTGGTCGAGGCCGAATGCGGCGTGAGGTTCGACCCGTCCGCCCTGTTCGACGTCCAGGTCAAGCGCATCCATGAATATAAGCGGCAGCTGCTCAACGTGCTGCACGTGATTCATCTATACAACCGCATCAAGCACGGTCAGCTGGATGGCTGGGTCGACCGCTGCGTGCTGATCGGTGGCAAGGCAGCGCCAGGCTACGTGATGGCCAAGCGCATCATCAAGCTGGTCAACAGCGTGGCCGAAATGGTCAACAACGACCCCGACGTCAACGGCCGGCTCAAGGTCGCCTTCCTGCCCAACTACCGGGTGAGCAGCATGGAGATCATTGCACCGGCGACCGATCTGTCGGAGCAGATTTCCACTGCGGGCAAGGAGGCATCCGGCACCGGCAACATGAAATTCATGATGAATGGCGCCGTCACCATCGGCACCTACGATGGCGCCAATATCGAAATTCTCGACGCCGTGGGCGAAGACAACTTCTTCCTGTTCGGCCTGCGGGCCGAAGAAGTCGAAACGTTGCGCAGCCGCTATCAGCCGCTTGCCTACATGGAACGCGATCCGGGACTGCGCCAGGTGATCGACCTGCTCATCTCCGGCCACTTCAACCCCTGCGAGCCGGGCATCTTCGACATGATTATCGGGGCGATAATGAGTCCGAACGATCCCTGGATGGTGCTGGCGGATTTCCGCGCGTACGTCGACGCGCAGGAGCGGGTGGCGCAGGCGTGGCGGGACGAAGCACGGTGGACGCGCATGAGCATCGTCAACACGGCGTCGAGCGGTTTCTTCTCGACCGACCGCACCATGCGGGAATACAACGACGACATCTGGAAATTGGCGTAAGCCGGATTTCTTCCGGGGTGCGCGGCGACCAGAACGAATGCGGGGATTCAGGGCGGGCACGGCCACCGGTACTTTGCCGTGGACCGAATTTTCGACGTTGAGCGCGAGGCGTCTTCCGCGGTCGTCGAGGCGGACGCACACGCTGAGGCTTAAGGGTGTCGACAGAATCCTGGGCGATTCAGTCAGCGAGGCTTGATCGATCCATGGTACGCCCCTCCATTTGACGGCTTGCCGCCCGTCGGTGCATCTCCGCCACCATCGCCTCGAACTGCCGTTTGATCTGGCGGCCGATCAGGAAATCGCCGATCAGCGGCGGCAGCCAGAAATCCGGCGCAATCCGGACCTGGTAATCGACCCGGGTGGACGTCCCGTCGCCCTGCACCCGCACGACACCGTGGACGGCCAGGTTGCCTGCCACCGAATCGATGGCAATGGATCCATCGCGGGGATACGCCACATCCAAGGTCGTGCTGGTGGGGAATTCCAGGAACACAAGGCGCGCCACACCTTCTATCTCCACGCGTATTCTCCCTGGCTTGACATCGATCAGGCGGGTCGCACGAATGTCCGGAACGAAGTGGGGCATGTTTTCGTAATCGCCTAGCACCTCCCAAACGACATCGCGGCTGATCGGCAGGGCCAGCGCCACCACCACCTGGATCGTCTTGCCGTCGGGGGCGAGCGCGGTGCGCACCTTGACCTCGTTGGCCGTGCCGCCGACCGCATCCCCGGCCAGACCGTCCCGGTTGCCGACTTGCGCCCCGACCTGGGCCACGCTGCGCCCTGTTCCGTCCGCGAGCCCAAGGTCGAGCCTCGCGCTGGTATCGCCCTGATCTGGCCGCGGCTGCCAAAGCGCGCATGCCCTTGGGAAAGCGCCTGCCGCATACGCCCCGGTGTCATCTGTGCCCGCATACACCAGCGAGGCAACGACCGCCGCCGTCAGCGGCACCCAGGATGAAGTTCTCTTTGCCATGTCCGGGTTGCCCTCGTGTGCCAGGCGGCGACGCTGCCTGATAGCGCCGAGCAGTCCAGGGTGGCTGGTCTCGAGCATCACGAAGCCTCGCGTCCTAAAGGCGCGATGATCCGGATGCGTGCCATCACACCTGGAAACGCCCGTCATGGGAGTAAACAGAGACGAGTCGGCATTTATTCCGGAGGTGGCGAAGATTTGCAGGAGGGCCGCAGCCGGGCGTGCTCGCACCTGGCTCGAGTGTCGGCATGAAACCCGCGGAACACATTTCTGCCCGCTGTCATCTAATGTCGTAACTGCATGCGCAGGTTCATCTCGGGAGGAACCATGAAATCAGCGACCCTCACGTCCGAGCAGCAGGCCATGACCGATGTCGAAATCGTGCAACGAATTGCAGGCGGTGACGATCACGCGTTCACGCTGCTGATGCGGCGCCACAACCAGAAGATGTACCGGACCGCACGCAGCATTCTCAGGGATGATGCCGAGGCCGAGGATGCGGTGCAAGGCGCCTATCTGCTTGCCTACCGGGCAATCGATACGTTTCGTGGCGACGCCAAGCTCTCGACCTGGCTGGTCCGAATCGTCGTGAACGAGGCAGTCGCGCGCATGCGCAAGCGTAGCCGCACTGCCAAGCTTATCCAGCTGAGCGGCGACACCGGCCACGACGAAGCCATTGCGGAGGTGCAAATGGATGAATCGCCTTTCCCCCAGCCGGAGCAGGCGGCGTTGCGCGCGGAAGCGCGACGGCTGCTCGAAGCCAAGATCGATGCGCTGCCGGATGCCTTTCGTACGGTCTTCGTGCTGCGCGCGGTGGAGGAAATGAGCGTCGAAGAAGCGGCGATCAGCCTGGGCATTTCGCAGGTGACGGTACGCACCCGGTATTTCCGGGCGAAGAGTCTGCTGCGCGAGGCCCTCGCACGCGAGATCGATTTCGCCTTCGAAGAGGCGTTCGCCTTCGCGGGCGAGCGCTGCAACCGCATCGTGGCGAGCGTCTGGGCCCAGCTCAAGGGTCCCGGACAGGAATCCGCCGGTCATTTTTGATGTTCGTTCAAAGGAGAACTGCCATGTCCCCATTCGTCAGTGCGCCCGTCGTCAATACGCTCGTCGCCCGTCGCTCGTTCTTGTTCCAATCCGGCCTGCTGCTGTCGGGGGCGGCGGTCGCGCTGCTCGCCGGCAAGGATGCGTTGGCCGCGAAAAAAGGCGGCGCCGCCGGCACCTCGGATGCAAGCATTCTCAACAGCGCGCTCGGCGCGGAGTTCGAAGCGATCGCGGCCTATCAGGTGGGGGCGGAGAGCGGCCTGCTGCAAAAGCCCGTGCTTGATCTTGCGCTAACGTTTCAAGGCCACCACAAGCAGCATGCCGGCACCCTCGCGAAGACCATCAGGAAGCTTGGCGGCACGCCAGTCGAAGCCAAAGCCGCCTACCACTTCCCGGTCGAGACCCTGAAAACCCAAGCCGATGTGCTGCGCTTCGCGGCCACCCTGGAGAAGGGCGCTGTCAGTGCTTATCTGGGCGCCGTGCCGCTGTTCGGCAACCGCGATCTCTCCACGGCGGCCGCCAGCATTCTTGGCGACGAGGCGATGCACTGGGCCGTGTTGCGCAACGCGCTGGGCGAGGCGCCGGTGCCTGTTGCATTCATGTCATGACCCGTCTGCCTGCGGCGATGATTCTCGGGATGGCCGCCACGGTTGCGCTGGCGATGCCACCCGGTGATCCGAGGGCAGGCGAGGCCATTTATTCACGTTGCCTGGCCTGTCATGCACTCGCCTACGACCGGACCGGTCCCAGGCACTGTGGCCTGTTCGGCCGCCATGCCGGGAGCATAAAGGGGTTCCCGTATTCGGACGCGATGCGGCATTCGAACATTGTGTGGAACGAGGCGACGCTCGATCGCTTTCTCGCCAACCCACTGAAAACCGTTCCCGGCACCTCGATGGGGTACGCAGGGGTGAAAGACGACAAGGAACGTGCCGACTTGATTGCCTATCTCAAATGGGCGAACACATCCGAACAGTGCGATAAAAAGTAGTCAGTCCTCGGCCGCTTCGCTTTTTTTGTGCCATGGGAGGGCGCCAGGACGACATCGAAAGCCGTTCAGCCAGAGCGCGATTGGCGCGGTTGCAGCAGCTTCGCCACCAGGCCGGTCCATCCGGTCTGGTGTGAGGCACCCATGCCGCGGCCGCTGTCGCCGTGGAAATACTCGTAGAACAGGAGATGGTCGCGGAAGTGCGGATCGCCGCACAGTTTGTCCGCGCCGCCGCAGATCGGCCGGTCGCCTTGCTCGTCCCGGCGAAAGATTGCCGTGAGCCGGCGCGTCAGTTCCTCGGCGACTTGATCGAGACAAAGCGCGCGGCCGGAGCCCGTCGGGCATTCCACCTTCAGCTCCTCGCCGTAAAAATCAGCGAATCGGTAAAGGGCATTCACCAGTAGGTAATTGACGGGAAACCAGATCGGCCCGCGCCAGTTGGAATTGCCACCGAACAGGCCGGAGTCCGACTCCCCAGGCTGATAGCTCACGCTCACGGGGCGGCCGTCGAGCGAGAACGCATAGGGCTGTTTCAGGTGGGCCCGGGAAAGGGAGCGCACGCCGTAGGCGGACAGGAATTCGCTTTCATCCAGCATGCGTTGCAGAACGCGTCGCATGCGATGCGGGCGCAGCAGCGACAGCAGGCGTCGGTTGCCGCGCCCGGGTTCGAGCCAGTGGGAAACCAGGGCGGCCAGTTCCGGGCGGTATTTCATGAACCATTCGAGCCGTCGCTTGAAGTCCGGCAGGCGATCCAGCAGTTCCGGTTCGATGATCTCGACCGCGAACAGCGGGATCAGCCCGACCATGGAGCGTACGCGCAGGGGCATCATGCGGCCATCCGGAAAGCGCAGCACGTCGTAGAAAAACTGGTCTTCCTCGTCCCACAGGCCGATGCCCTGGTCGCCGATGTTGTTCATCGCCTTGGCGATGTAGAGGAAGTGCTCGAAGAACTTGGTCGCGATGTCTTCGTAGACGTGGTTGGTTTGCGCGAGCTCGAGGGCGATGCGCATCAGGTTCAGGCAGTACATGGCCATCCAGCTCGTGCCGTCGGCCTGGTTGATGGTGCCGCCGCCCGCCAGCGGCGCGCTGCGATCGAACAGGCCGATGTTGTCGAGGCCGAGGAAGCCGCCCTGGAAAACGTTGTGCCCGGCGGGGTCCTTGCGGTTCACCCACCAGGTGAA
>JBLMYH010000165.1:0-6485 GCA_050258175.1 Hyphomicrobiaceae bacterium | reverse complement strand
GACCAGGCGGATGCCGGCCGTCGTCCCGCAGGTGCCATAGCGCGAGCTTGGCGCGCAGTACCGCCCGGCAACTCTGGTAGAAGTGAATCAGCGCGGCTGGCGGCGTATCGCCGCTCGCCGCGCGATACGCTGCCAGCAGCCAACGCCCCACCTGCGGGGCACGCAGGCGCTCGCATTCGAGCGCCAGATAGCCCAGTTCGTCGGCCGGGTCGAGGATGCGGAAGTCGCGGTTGAACTCCAGGCAATCGATGACGACCGGTTCCGGCAGCAGGCAGACATGTTCCGGCCGCAGATCGCCGTGGCCCTCGACGAGGCGCCCCTGCTTCACGCGGGAATCGAGCAGTTCGACGCGGTCTTGCAGAAAGCGCGACTGGACGCGCCCGAGTAGCGCCGGCAGCTTCGGATCGAGGCCGAATTCCGGACGCGCCAATTCGCGCAGGTTGCCTTCGATGCGCCGGGCGAGACCGTGCCGATACGCCTCAGGCGTCATTGCCTCGGCCGCGGCTGTGGCGTAGAAGCGCGCCATCCGTTGCGCCAGCCGATCGATCTCCGGCTGCGCCACGATCCCGCTGCGAAGCCGATGATCGAGCATGCGGTCCGCCGGCAGCCGCTGCATCCGCACCAGCCAGTCCACCGTCTCCCCTTCGCCTCCGAGCCGCAGGTTCCCTGCCGTATCGCGCACCAGCGGCACGACCCCGAGGTAGACCTCGGGCGCCAGCCGGCGGTTGAGCCGCACCTCCTGTTCACAGTCGAGGCGCCGCGCCTCGGTCGTGCTGAAATCGAGATAGGGATAGCGCACCGGCTTCTTCAGCTTGTAGGCGTGGCGGTCGGTGAGGAAGACCCAGGACATATGGGTCTCCACCGCCTCCACCCGCGCAGTCGCCTCTGGGTAGGCATCCGGCCGGCCAAGGAAGCCGACCTTGGACATGAGGCTGGCAGCCGGCGCTGTGCCGGGCGAGGCGTGTGCGGGGTGGCTGGTGGTGTTCATCGCCTTCAGCTTGATGTCCGTTGATTTCACTCGCGCGCTGCGCTCACTGGTGGCGCGATAGCGGAAAACCATCTGCTATACCTTGATATAGGCGGTGGAACCGAAAGATCACGAATCGACCCTATGCCCCAGACAAACAGGAACAGCCATGACCCGTAATTCCATCGATGTCGCCAGTCGCGTCAGCCCGCATCTGTCGGCCCTGCTCAACAGCCGCATCAACAACCCGGAGTGCGAACAGCCTGTCACGCTGATGGCGGTGCGCCGCTTCATCGGCGACCTGCTGCCTGCAGATTTCAACGAGGCCGAGCGCATGCATCACTTCGACGTCAGCGAATCGCTGCTCGACGAACTGGATGCGCTCATCGAGGAATTCGGCGCCACCGCGCTTGCCATCGACTTCGCGGAGGTCAAGGCGAGCGAGCCTCTCTCGCGCGCGATCGAGGCGGTGGTCAACGACGAGAACCGCGAAAACCCGCCTACGCTCGCGGTGGTCCGGGAGGCCCTGCTTGCCGGGCTGGGCGCCCGACTGGTGGGCGATGGCGCGCTGGAAGACGACGAGGACGATACGCTGCTGGCGGAGATCGAGTCGCTGATCGAACGGTTTGGCGCCGATACGCTCGCCGAGGAATTTCTGCGCTACGAATAGCCGACCCGGGACAGGAAAGCACAGCATGTTGAGAAAGCGACGGACGAGACGTTTGGTGGCAACGGCCCTGGTGGTGCTGGGCGGGGTGCTGATGGCCATGGCGCCCGAGATATGGGCGGGGCTGGTGGTGCTCGCACTGGGCGTTGTGGTTGAGTTGGCCGGGATTGCGCTGGAACACAAAGCCTAGCCTGCGGCGGCTGGCGTTCCGTTCGAGCGCAGCCCGGTGTCGAGGGGGATGTCATGAAAGCACTGATTATCAGCGCAGACCATTTCGAGGACTCTGAACTGCTGGTCCCGCTCTACCGCCTCGAGGAGGAAGGGCTGGAGGTGGACGTCGCCTCCATTGCACGCGGAAAGATCCATGGCAAGCACGGCTACGAGGTGGCCGTGAACAAGGCCCTGCGGGACGTCGACCCGAAAGACTACGACCTGCTCGTCCTCCCCGGCGGCAAGGCCCCGGCGACGCTGCGCAAGGAGCGTTCCGCCATCGCGATCGCAGCGGAGTTCATGCGCGGGAACAAGCCCGTAGCCGCCATCTGCCACGGACCGCAAATCCTCGTCACGGCCGGCACCCTGCAGGGACGGCGCGCCACCTGCTATCACTCGGTCGCCGAGGAGTTGCAGCAGGCTGGCGCGCTTTACGAAGACGAGGCGGTGGTGGTGGACGACAAACTTGTCACCTCCAGACAGCCCGCCGACCTGCCCGCCTTCATGCGTGAAATGGTCAGATTGCTGAAACCTTCCCCATGAGCCGCTCTCATCATGCCGCCCGGCGCGCTGTCGGCAACAGCGTCCAGCCGCGGAAACGCAATGGATGTAAGCAGCTTTCTTTGTCATCACTGAGGAGCGCAACATGAAGACCCGATTCACCGACTTCCACCCCGTGCGTCGCGACCGCCTCGTCCAGGAGTCACGGCACGACACCTACAAGGCCAAGCACAAGCTGCCGGAACCGACGGTCTGTCCGCAGTGCGGCGCCGTATTCCACGCCGGCCGCTGGCAATGGATGGCGAAGCCTGCCCAGGCCCACGAGGAAATGTGCCCGGCCTGCCACCGCGTTCATGACGAATTTCCGGCCGGGTACGTGACCGTGGAGGGACCGTTCTTCAAGGAACACCGCGAGGAATTGCTGCAACTGGCCAGAAACGAGGAAAGCCGTGCCAAGGCGGAGCATCCGCTGAAGCGGATCATGAAGATCGAGGATCAGGATGACGGCATCCAGATCACCACGACCGACATCCATCTCGCCCGCGGTATCGGCGAGGCGCTGCATCACGCCTATCAAGGCGAACTGGAGTACCACTACAACGAGCAGGAGAACCTGCTGCGCGTGGTGTGGGGCCGCTAGGCCGCCTCCCTGTCAACAAGGCCCCAGATACCCCGGGCGAGGAGCGTTTCATGCATCCCATCATGCTGCGCCTGCCAGTGCGGATGCTGCCGCAACCGGACGAGACGACCTGCGGCCCCACCTGCCTGCAGGCCGTCTACCATTATTGGGGCGGGGATGCGCAGCTTGACGAGGTGATCGAGCGCACGCACAAGCTGGAGCACGGCGGAACCTTCGCGATCTTTCTGGCCTGCGATGCCCTGCGCCAGGGCTACCAGGCCACGCTCTACACCTACAACCTGACGGTGTTCGACCCGACCTGGTTCGCGCCCGGGGTGGATATCGCCGAGCGCCTGCAGCGGCAGCGAGAGGAAAAAAAGCATGATGCCAGGCTGCAGCGCGTCACCGAGGGCTATCTGGATTTCCTGCGCCTGGGCGGGCGGCTGCGTCTGACCGACCTTTCCCGCCGCCTCATCCGCGGCCTGCTGCGCCGCAACCTGCCCATCATCACCGGGCTGAGTTCCACCTATCTGTATCGCGCAGCGCGCGAATTCGGACCGGACGATACCCCGGACGACATTCGCGGCCTGCCGGCCGGCCACTTCGTCGTGCTGGCGGGTTACGACCGGGAAAAGCGCAACGTGCTGGTGGCCGATCCCTACTGGCGCCACCCCTACAGCCCGTCGCACGAATACTGGGTCAACATCGACCGCGTGATCGGCGCGGTGCTGCTCGGCATCGTGACCCACGACGCCAACCTGCTGCTGGTCTACCCGCCGCAGGAAGCCCCCAGAGGCGGGCCGTGAGCATCCTCATCGTCGTCGACAACCCGCGCGACTGGCCGCTCGACATTCCCGGCGTCAGCGTCGTGTCGGCCCGTGCCTACCTGACCGATCCTAGCTATGGCGAGGTCCGCTCGGTCAAGGCGTTCAACCTGTGCCGTTCCTATCGCTACCAGAGCCTGGGCTACTACGTCTCCCTGCTGGCCGAGGCGCGCGGTCACAAGCCACTGCCCCGGGTGAGCACGATGGAGGACCTGCAGTCGCAGAACCTGGTGCGACTGCTCACCGAGGACCTGGACGCACTGGTGCAGAGATCGCTCGCACCCATCAAGGCGGACAGCTTCGACCTCAGCATCTACTTCGGCCGCAACGTGGCAAGCCGCCACGAGGCGCTCAGCCATCAACTCTTCAGCCGCTTGCAGGCCCCGCTGCTGCGCGCCCACTTCGAGCGTCATCGCGACCAGTGGAGCCTGCGCAGCGTGCGTGCGATCGCCGCCAGCGATATTCCGCCGCCGCACCAGGACTTCGCGGTGGAAGCCGCCACCGCGTATTTCGTGGGCCGCCGGCGGCGCGCCCACAAGCGCCAGCCACCGCGTTTCGATCTCGCCATCCTGCACGACCCCGACAACTCCGAGCAGCCCTCGAATGCCCGTGCCCTGCAGCTCTTCGAGAAGGCTGCGGAAGAGGTCGGGCTGCAGCCGGAATTCATCACCCGCACCGATCTTGGCCGGCTGCCGGAGTTCGACGCGCTGTTCATCCGCGACACCACGTTCGCCAACCACTACACCTACCGATTTTCGAGGCGGGCGGCAGCGGAGGGCCTGGTCGTGATCGACGACCCCGACTCCATTCTCAAGTGCAACAACAAGGTCTACCTCGCCGAGCTGCTCGTGCGCCACCACATTCCCGCACCACGGACGCTGATGGTGCACCGCGACAACGTCGAGCAGATCATCCCCAGCCTCGGGCTGCCTTGCGTGCTCAAGCAGCCTGACAGCTCGTTCTCGCTCGGCGTAGCAAGGGTGGAGTCCGAGCAGGAGTTGTTCGGCAAGGTCAACGAACTGCTGCAGAAGTCCGAACTGATCGTCGCCCAGGAATACCTGCCCACCGAATTCGACTGGCGCGTCGGCCTGCTCGATCGCCGTCCCCTGTTTGTCTGCAAGTACTTCATGGCCGCCGGGCACTGGCAGATTGTCAGGCGCGAGGCGGGGCGCACGGGTTACGAGGAAGGTCCGGTGCAGGCTGTGGCGGTGGCCGAAGCGCCGGAAGAGGTGGTGAAGATCGCGCTCAAGGCGGCCAATCTGATCGGCGACGGGCTTTATGGCGTCGACATCAAGCAGGTGGCCGGCCGCTGCCATGTCATCGAGATCAACGACAATCCCAACGTCGACGCCGGCAACGAGGATGGGGTGATGAAGGATGCGCTCTACCGCGAGATCATGGGCTCGTTCGTGCGCCGCGTCGAAGCGCGCAAGCGGGTGAACTGATGGACGCCCCCCCCGCCCTGCATGCTTTTGCGGGATACGGCATCGAACTGGAATACATGATCGTCGACCGCGAAACGCTTTCGATCATGCCGATCGCCGACACCCTGCTGCGGGCGGCGGGCGGCAACGGCGCGGACGTCGATCGCGGACGCTTCGGCTGGTCCAACGAGATCGTGCTGCATCTCGTCGAGCTGAAGAACACCCGCCCCGCGCCTGCGCTCGAACCCCTTGCCGCGGGCTTCCAGGCCGAGGTCGGCGCCATCAACCAGGCGCTGCATCCGCTCGGCGCGCGCTTGATGCCGGGCGGCATGCATCCGTGGATGAGCCCCGCCTCCGACACGCGCATTTGGCCCCACGACCACGCGCCGATCTACCGGGCCTACGACCGCATCTTCGGCTGCGGGCAGCACGGCCAGGCCAACCTGCAAAGCATGCATCTCAACCTGCCCTTCGCGAACGACGCCGAGTTTGCACGGCTGCATGCCGCCGCGCGGCTGCTGCTGCCCATCCTGCCGGCGCTGGCCGCGAGTTCACCGATCGCCGACGCCGCGCCGGGCGGCTATCTGGATGCCCGCATGAAGGCCTACAGCACCGCGGTCCGTCGCGTTCCTCCGGTAATCGGCCAGCTGATCCCGGACACGATCAGGAGTCGCGCTGAATACGAGGAAAGGATACTGGCGCCCATGTACCGCGCCATCGCGCCGCTCGACCCAGAGGGCGTGCTGCAATACGAGTGGCTCAACGCCCGCGGCGCAATCCCGCGTTTCGAACGCGACGCCCTGGAGATCCGGGTGATCGACGCGCAGGAATGCCCGCGGGCCGACCTCGCGATCGCCGCTGCCGGCACTGCCGTCATCCGCGCACTCTACGATGACAAATGGTCGTCTCTCGCCATGCAGCAGGCCTTCGGCACCGACGCCCTGGTGAAAATCCTGCACGCCTGCATCCGCGATGCCGATCAGGCGGTGATCGACGATGCCGGATATCTGCGTCTGCTGGGCTTGTCCGATCGGCACTATCGGGCAGGCGAACTGTGGCGGCACCTCATCACCCGGATCGGACTGAACCGTTCCACCTTCTGGGCCGGAACCTTGCACGTGATGCTGGAACACGGGCCGCTTGCCCGCCGCATCCTGCGGTCGCTCGGCAGCGACCATTCAAGCGCGCGCCTGCAGGACGTCTATCGCGGCTTGTGCGACTGTCTCGAAACGGGATGCATGTTCGGGGAAGACCAGGCGTGGCCCGGCGCGAT
>JBLMYH010000164.1:0-4316 GCA_050258175.1 Hyphomicrobiaceae bacterium | reverse complement strand
CGCCGCCATCCATCGAGCGACCGTTCCCGTACCGCAGCCGATATCAGCCACGCGGTTGGCAGTGGCGATCGCAGCTGCCTCCAGGGCCTTCACGCTGATGGATCCGTACACCGCGTGGATGACATCCAGCCGTGCCGCATCGTCCCTCCCAGTGGGAAGCACGTACTTGTCACCAACATGGGGTTCCGGTGGGGAGGTCATCGCGTCTGGAGTATAGGCCAAGCCCTTTTAAGCTGCATCTTAGTGTCGGCTATGGAAGACATCGAATGTCGGAATTGGGCCGTGACGCAAATTACCCACAAGGTCTGAGCGGCCGGAATGAGGCGGAAGCCGCCCGATCCATTTGTGAAAGCAAGGACCGTTCAGGGTCGGGTCCCTCCCCATGAACTTTGCCAAAAGCTGCAGTTGGTCCAGCGTGCCCTGACAGCGTCTGCAATCTGCACAACACCAGTCTTTAAAAAGCCTCGATGCCAGCGGCCGCTAAGGCCGATTAGTGGACGACCGAAAGATAGGGGCAGGTCTTGCAAAGCTACATTTCCATCCCGCTTCTCTGCAGCGGGGCCAGGCAAACTGATAAAACCCGCGCCGGAGGGGGTAAGAAGAGCCCATTAGCGCCTCCGGCCCCTTGAGGGACAATTCAGGTTTCTGCATTCCCCTCTCCCATCCCTGCCCCGCCAGGATGGCATTCCCCCTCACGCCCATGCCCCCCGTCAGGTTCCGGTTGCTCTTGGCCATCACGCTGTCGGTGGGGGTTCACGCCGGCCTACTGATGCTGGGGAAGTTGCAGGCGCCGCCCCCTCCGCCCGCGGCAGTCCAGGAGTCGTTGCAGGTCGACCTCACGCTTGCGCCTGTCCAGCCGGTGAAGCCTGCCCGGCCCGCCATGCAGACGCCGCCACGCGTCGGGAAGCAACGGGTTCGCGCCCAGGATGCGCCCTCGCCGCCCGCGGTCGAGAAGACGCGGGCCACGATGGCCGCGCCGCCCGCGCCCACCGCGGAGGAATGGCAACTCGCCTCGACCTACACGCTCAAGAACAGCAAGCGCTACCGCTACGCCTGGGGCCAGCAGGTGCGCAGCATGATGGGGACGGCGGTGGAAGGAGAGCGGCAAGGCTTGGTGCGCTTCCGTGTCGAGATCGCGCCCGACGGCACACTCGCCCGGGCCGACGTGCTGTGGTCGACGTCGGAGATCGTCGAGAAGCTGGCCCTGCAGGCGATCCGCGCCATGCCGCCACTGCCGCCGACGCCGACCGGCAAGCCACTGGCGTTCGATAAAACCATCGCGTTCGTCCCCTTCGAGACGGGCTGGCCGCCGATCTACAAGTACGACTGTCTGCCGGACCCGCCGTCTTTCAGGAACCGGTTCGCGTGGAACGGTTCCTCTCCGCAGCGGGCTTCGCAAACCGATCCGGAAAGCGCTTCGCCGTCGGAAAGCGCCGGCGAACAGACCGAGTGCCCCGATGCCGGGCCGGACTCGATCGAGGCGGAGGAAAGGGACATGGAACGCCAGTTCAAGGAATGGGGCGCGGCGCGATTGAACGGGACGGATTGACCGGCGGCCGAGCTGCCGCCGGCGGCGCGTAAAGCCCGTGCGGGCTTACTTGAACTGCTCGCGGAACTTTGCCTCCGCCTTCGCCACCTTCGGCGCCACCACGAACTGGCAGTACGGCTGATACGGGTTCTGCTCGAAGTAGCGTTGGTGGTAGTCCTCGGCAGGGTAGAAGGTCGTTACTTCGGCGACCTCCGTGACGATCGGCGCCTCGAACTGCTTTGAAACCGTCAGCTCGGCGATCGTCGCCTCCGCTTCGGCCTTCTGTTCCGGCGTATGCCAGAAAATGGCCGAGCGATACTGCGTGCCGACGTCGTTGCCCTGGCGGTTGAGCTGGGTCGGGTCGTGCAGGGTGAAGAAGACGTCGAGCAGTTCGCGGAACGAGATAACGTCTGGGTCAAAGGTGACCTGCACCACCTCGGCGTGGCCTGTGCCGCCGTTGCAGATGTCCTTGTAGGTCGGATTCGTCGTGTGGCCGCCCATGTAGCCAGACACGGCGGACTCGACACCGCGCAGGCGGTTGAACACCGTTTCGATGCACCAGAAACAGCCGCCTGCCAGGGTTGCTACTGCGTGGGCCATAGGGCTTCTCCGTTCAGACGGCGACCGGGACCGTATCCTGGAACGAGGCGCGCGCCGCCAGCTTGTCGGCGAGCCTGGCCAGGTTGGGATGCGCGGAGCGCCAGTCTATCTCGGGGAAGCGCAGATCCAGGTAGCCGAGCGTGCAACCACAGGCGACATCAGCCAGCGTAATGCTGTTGCCGAGATACCAGGGCTTCTCGCCCAGCGCTTCCGACAGCGCTTCGAGCCCGCGGAACAGCGTTTTTTCCTGCAGTGTCAGCCAATCGCCGCTCTGCTGTTCGGGCGCGCGCTTCTTCTCGAGGTACACCGCCACGCAAGCATCGGTGACCCCGTCGGCCAGGGCCTCGACGCCGCGCACCATCATGCGGCTCTTCGGCTCGCTGGGGATAAGGTGGGCAACCGGGCTCACATGATCAAGGTACTCGACGATGACGCGCGAGTCGAATACCGCCTCGCCATCCTCCAGCACCAGCACCGGCACCTTGCCCAGCGGGTTGAAGCCGGGGACCGGGCCGTCCGGCAACCACGGGTTTTCGATCTGCAACTGAAAGGGGATCTTCTTTTCCAATAGGACCACACGAACTTTGCGGCCGTAGGGGCTGGTGAGCGAGGTAATCAGTTTCATAAGGGTTCGAATCCTAATGCGGGTTTCCAGGTCGGGTTGCGCGCGGCGCCATTATCGCCTGTCGCAAGCAGCGCTCCAACCCGTTCGCGCAGCGCCGGCAGCACCGCCTGTTCGAACCAGGGATGACGCTTGAACCAAAGACGATTGCGCGGGCTGGGATGCGGCAACGGGAAATAGTCCGGGAGGAAATCGCGCCAGGCATGCACCGTGTCGGCCAGCGTATGGCCGCGGCGGCGGTCCAGGTAATACGCCTGGGCATAGGCGCCGATCAGCAGGGTCAGTCGGATGTCTGGCATCGCCGCACGCAGCGGCGGATGCCACAGCGGCGCACATTCCGGGCGCGGCGCCAGGTCACTACCCTTGACCGTCCCCGGATAGCACAGGCCGGTGGAGACGATGGCGATACGCGTGGCGTCGTAGAACTGCTCGCGCGTCATACCCAGCCATTCCCGCAGACGGTCGCCCGATGGATCGTTCCAGGGAATGCCGGTTTCATGCACCCGCCGCCCCGGCGCCTGGCCGACGATCAGCAAACGTGCGGTGGGAGCAGCGCGCAAAACGGGGCGTGGCGGGTGCGGCAGGCTCTCGGCGCAGGCCATACACTCCTGCGCCCGCTTCAACAGGTCGGCAAACTTGGTGTTACCCGGGTTCTTCATCGCCGCACGGGCGTGCTGGTCAGGCCGTGTGATCGACGATGAATTGCTTGACTGCATTCACGTCAGCGTCCAGGACGTGCTTTCTCTGCGGCTGCGCTTCAAGCTCAGCGAGTTCGCTTGGTCGTACCGGCTCGACGCCCAGCGCTTCACGGATCGCATCGTCGAACTTGGCCGGCTGCGCGGTTTCCATGCAGATCAGCGGCACGCCGGGCTCACGGTACTCGAGACCCACTTTCAGGCCGTCGGCGGTGTGCGGGTCGATCATCGTGCCGTACACCTCGTAGACTGTGCGGATGGTGTCGATACGGTTCGCGTGGTTGCTCGAGCCGGACACCATTCCGAAATTGGCCACATGCGCGAGCAGGCCGTCAGCAGTGAGATCAAAGCTGCCACCCGATTCGACCGCGCTCCAGAGCTGGCGGATCTTGCCGGCGTCGCGCCCGGCCAGGTCGAACACGAAACGCTCGAAATTGGACGCCTTGGAGATGTCCATCGACGGGCTCGAGGTGTGCTTCGTTTCCGGGCGCGGCCGGTAGACGCCAGTCTTGAAGAATTCGTCGAGCACGTCGTTCTCGTTGGTGGCGACGATCAGCTTGTCGATCGGCAGCCCCATCTGGCGCGCAATATGGCCAGCGTAGACGTTGCCAAAGTTGCCCGACGGCACCGAGAACGACACCTTCTGGCCATTGTCGTGCGTCGCCGCGAAATAGGCCTTGAAGTAGTACACGCTCTGCGCCGCGACGCGGGCCCAGTTGATCGAGTTTACCGCTCCGATGTGATGCTTCGTCTTGAATTCAAGGTCGTTGGAAACTCGATCAACTGGGCCCGCGTCGCGGCGCAGAGCGTGTACTACTTCAAGGCCTATTTCGCGGCGACGCACGACAATGGCCAGAAGGTGTCGTTCTCG
>JBLMYH010000163.1:0-3103 GCA_050258175.1 Hyphomicrobiaceae bacterium | reverse complement strand
CTCGTCATGGGCGCCGACCGCCGCCTTGGTCGACGGCGTGAAGATCGGTTCCGGCAGGCGGTCGGCCTGCCTGAGGCCGGCGGGCAACGCGATGCCGCACACGGACTGGCTGGCCTGGTATTCCTTCCAGCCGGATCCCACCAGATAGCCACGCACGATGGCTTCGACGGGCAGGGCCTTGAGCTTTCTCACCACGATGGCGCGGCCGGCCACCTGGGCGCGCTCGTTGGCCGCGACCACGGTTTCCGGCGCAATGTCGAGCGCCTGGCTCGGCACGATGCGCTTCAATTTGTCGAACCAGAAGGCCGATACCTTCGTGAGGACCTCGCCCTTGCCGGGGATCGGCGTCGGCATGACCACGTCGAAGGCGGATAGGCGATCGGTGGTGACGATCAGGAGCTTGTCGTCGCCGACGGCGTAGATGTCGCGGACCTTGCCGCGATGGACCAGCGGCAGCGAGGTGATGCGCGATTCGAGTAGGGGTTGGCCGAGAAGCGGTGCGGACATGGCGGACGAAGCGGAATCGGAAGAGCCGGCATTATAGCTGCCGGCATAGAACGCACTGGCCTCATACACCCCGCGCAGTTCGCGCAGGGCCACCAGCAGCACCGCCGCCAGCGGCACCGCCAGCAGCACGCCGACGAAGCCGAACAGCTGGCCGAACGCGGCCAGCGCGAAGATCACCGCCACCGGGTGCAGGCCGACGCGCTCGCCGACCAGGCGCGGGGTGAAGACGTAGCTTTCCAGCACCTGCCCGGCCAGGTAGACGCCGGCCACCCAGGCCACTCCGGTCCAGTCGGAGAACTGCAGCAGCGCCACCAGCAGCGCCAGGATCACGCCGAGGCCGAAACCGAGGAAGGGCACGAAGGACAGCACGCCGGTGAGGATGCCGATCGGCAGCGCGTAATCGAGCCCCGCCGCCCACAGCGCAAGGGCGTAATACAGCGACAGGGCGGCCATCACCGATAGCTGGCCGCGCAGGAATTCGCCGACCACCGCGTCCATCGCACGCGCCACGCGGGTGACGGCGCCCAGCCAGGGGCGCGGCGCCAGCTCGGCAACCCGCGCCACCATCACGTCCCAGTCCCTCAGCAGATAGAACATCACCACCGGAATCAGCAGCAGGTTGGCCAGCACCCCGACGATGGCGAGCGCGCCCGTTTGCAGCGAAGGCAGCCAGGCGGCGCCGTTCTGCGCGGCCTTCTCGGTCAGCCAGGTCTTCAGTGTGTCCAGATTGAAATCGATGGCGATGCCGAAGGTCTGCGCAAGCCAGGGCAGCAGGCGGGTCTGCAGCAGGTCGAGCGCGGCCGGCACGCGCTGGGAGAGTTCGGCGAACTGCCCCTGGAACAGCGGCAGCGCCACCAGCAGCAGGGCGAACAGCGCCAGCCCGGCCAGTACGATGACGCTGACCGTGCCGGTCGTACGCGACAGGCCGCGCGCTTCCAGCCGGTCGACCAGCGGGTCGAACATGTAGGCGAGCAGGGCGCCTGCGAGGAAGGGTGTCAGGATGGGGCCGAGCAGGTAGACCAGTGCGCCCATGGCGAGCAGCACGGCGAGGGCAAGCCAGGGGATGTTGCCGGGCAAGCCCGCACGTCGGTTAGCGTCCATAGGCGGTAAAATAGCGCACTTCTTCTGATTCTGGAGCCGGGCGTGTCTTCCATTTCCTACAAAGATGCCGGTGTCGATATCGACGCCGGCGATGCACTGGTCGAACGCATCAAACCGCTCGCCAAGCGCACCATGCGCCCCGAAGTGCTGGCCGGCATCGGCGGCTTCGGCGCGCTGATCGAGATTTCCAAGAAATACCAGGAGCCGGTGCTGGTCTCCGGCACTGACGGCGTCGGCACCAAGCTCAAGCTGGCATTCGAAACCAACCGCCACGACACGGTCGGCATCGACCTCGTCGCCATGAGCGTCAACGACATCCTGGTGCAGGGCGCCGAGCCAATCTTCTTCCTCGACTACTTCGCCACCGGCAAGCTCAGCATCGACACTGCCGCGGCGGTGATCGCCGGCATCGCAACCGGCTGCGAGCAGGCGGGCTGCGCACTGATCGGCGGCGAGACCGCGGAAATGCCCGGCATGTATGCCGAGGGCGAGTACGATCTCGCCGGCTTCGCCGTCGGCGTGGTGGAAAAGAGCAAGGTCATCGGCGGGCAGGGCATCGTGCCGGGCGACGTCGTGCTCGGACTTGCTTCCAGCGGTGCACATTCCAACGGCTATTCACTGATCCGCAAGCTCATCGACCTGTCCGGCATCGGGCTGAAGTCCGACTTTCATGGCAAGCCCTTCGCCGAGGTGGTGATGGCGCCGACGCGGATCTACGTCAAGCCGCTTTTGGCGCTGATGGAAAAAATGGCCGTCAAGGGCATGGCCCACATCACCGGCGGCGGCATCACCGGCAACCTGCCGCGCTGCCTGCCTGAAAGTGTGGCAGCGCGCGTCGACCAGAACAGCTGGACGCGCCCGCCGCTGTTCGGCTGGCTGCAGCAGGTCGGCAACGTGGCGCCTGCAGAAATGCTGCGCACCTTCAACTGCGGCATCGGCATGTGCGTGGTGGTGGCGGCCGCCGACGCCGACGCGGCGATGGCGCACCTCGCGGCGAGCGGCGAGACCGTGTGGCGGATCGGCGAAATCGTCGCGCGCCCGGACGGCGCGGAGCAGGTGATCTATTCGTGACCTGCAGGGTCGTCGTCCTGCTGTCGGGGCGCGGGAGCAATTTCCAGGCGATCGCCGAGGCCGGGCTGCCGATTGAAATCGCCGCGGTCATCAGCAACCGGCCGCAGGCGGCGGGGCTGGAATACGCACGCTCGCGCGGACTGACCGCCGTCGCCCTCGACCACACGCAACACGCCGACCGCGCCGCCTTCGATGCCCTGCTGGCCGACGAGATCGAGCGCCATCGGCCCGATCTGGTGGTGCTGGCCGGCTACATGCGCATCCTCAGCCCGGCCTTCATCGCGCGCTTCGAAGGCCGCCTGTTGAACATCCACCCCTCGCTGCTGCCGATGTTCCCCGGCCTGAAGACGCACGAGCGTGCGCTCGCCGAGGGCGTCAAGATCCACGGCTGCACGGTGCACTTCGTCACCGCCGATCTCGATCA
>JBLMYH010000162.1:0-4257 GCA_050258175.1 Hyphomicrobiaceae bacterium | reverse complement strand
CTTCCCCAGTTTGACAAGACCTTGGCCTTTTACGAGCGCGAAGGTTTCGCCATCACCGGCGGGCGCAAGCTGAAGATCGCGCTATGAACGTCAGGAATCAAAGCGGCCAGGCTCGAATGATTTCCACCAAAGGGGTCAGCTTCGGATATCGTCGATGCCGGCATTCGTTGCTGATCCCGCCTATAGTTCTTGATGGTTGTTGACCCCCGCGTCCCTTGATTGGCACGCTGGACAAGGCCCACTCCGACACGTGGTTTGATCGGCTTGCTGATCGAGGTCAACACATGAAACACATACGCGGTTATTACTCCCCCAATGATCTGTACAACAAGATCATCAATGGGCTCAACGAAATCGGCACGGACTTGTCCGAGGTCACGCTCGACGATCTCCAGCCGGTGGATGAATTCCATATCCGCGGCGACACCGCAACGAAGGAACTGATCAAGCTCGCCAACTTCACCCCCGACATGCACATCCTGGATGTCGGCTGCGGGGTGGGCGGCTCCACGCGCCGCTTGTCGCATGTAACCGGCTGTTGCGTGACCGGCATCGACCTGAGCGACGAATACATCGATGCCGCAGAGCGGTTGACGCGATTGCTCAACATGCAGGAACGCGTCAGGTTCCACGCGACAAGCGCACTTGATCTGCCGTTCGACGACAACACGTTCGACGGTGCCTGGTCGATCCAGATGAACATGAATGTCGAGGACAAACTGGGGTGGCTCAAGGAAGTCTATCGGGTCATCAAGCCCGGCGCGCGGGCTGTCCTGTATGAGGTATGCGGCCACAAGAACACCCCGATTCATTTCCCCGTGCCCTGGGCGCAGGACGGCTCAATGAGCTTTCTGGTGCCGCCGGAAGCATTCCGCGAGGTCATCACGTCCGCCGGTTTTGAAATCGAAGTGTGGAACGACAAGACGGATCTCGCACGGAAGGCGTTTGCCAGCATGACCGAGCCCAAGGGCGAGCCTGATCTGCCGGAACTGGGGGTGCATCTGCTGGTCGGCAAGGACATCCGGACCAAGGCCTACAACCTGCACCGCAATCTTGACGAGGAACGCGTCAGCCTGATCGAGACCGTCGCTGTAAAACCCATATAAAGGGACCGACCAAAAGGGGCAGTTCGCGCCATCCCTTTAGCCACACCTAGGCTGTCCTGACGATGATCGGCCCTTCTTAACGGAGTACCCAAAGCCCATGTTCAAAGGCATTCTGATCGAGAAGGACGAGGCGGGTTATCGCGCCACACTGACGGGCCTCGACGAGGGACGATTGCCCGAGGGTGATGTGACGGTGCGGGTGAGCCATTCGACCCTCAACTATAAGGACGCGCTGGCCATCACCGGCAAGGGGCCGGTGGTGCGCGCGTTTCCGATGGTGCCCGGCATCGACCTGGCCGGCACGGTGGAGCACTCGACGCACCCCGATTACGCGGTGGGCGGCGCGGTGATCCTGAATGGCTGGGGGGTCGGCGAAACGCATTGGGGCGGCCTTGCCCAGAAGGCGCGCCTGAACGGCAACTGGCTGGTGCCGCTGCCGGCGCAGTTCACGCCGCAGCAGGCGATGGCCATCGGCACGGCGGGCTACACGGCGATGCTGTGCGTGCTGGCGCTGGAGCGGCATGGCGTGACGCCCGCACACGGCGAGATTCTGGTGACCGGCGCGGCCGGCGGCGTGGGCAGCGTGGCGACGGCGGTGCTGTCCCGGCTGGGTTACCGCGTGGTCGCGGTGAGCGGCCGGCCGGCGGAGACCGACTATCTCAAGCGCCTGGGTGCGATTGAGGTGCTGGATCGTGCGACGTTCGCGTCGCCCGGCAAGCCCCTGGGCAAGGAGCGCTGGGCCGGCGCGGTGGATGTGGTCGGCAGCCACACGCTGGCGAACGTCTGCGCGACGCTGAAATACCGCGGGGTCGTCACGGCCTGCGGGCTGGCGGGCGGCATGGATTTTCCGGCCACGGTCGCGCCGTTCATACTGCGCGGCGTGACGCTGGTTGGCATCGACAGCGTGATGTGCCCGCGGGCCGAGCGACTCGAAGCCTGGCGACGCCTGGGCAGCGATCTGGACGTCTCGAAGCTGGCCATGCTCAGCCGGGAAATCGGCCTGACCGACGCGATTCCCCTCGCGTCGAAGCTGCTCAACGGCGAGGTGCGGGGCCGTGTTATCGTGGACGTGAACCGCTGACCGGCAAAACGGCAAACGCATGAAGACACTTTTTTCCCTGATCGAATCCCCCTTCCCTCCCGATTTCAGCGCCTTGTATCAGAGGCTGGGCATCGAGGCGCAGCGCTTCGATACGGCCCGCAATCTCCACCGGGCGCTGCAGAAACAGCCGCCCGATTTCTTCGTGGGCGAATTCGTCTACGGCTGGGGCAACAACTACGCCGGGGCGAACGTCTCGAACCTGGACGTCACGATCCGGACCCTGCAGCGCTTTGCGCCGCAGGCGAAGGTCATCGTGTTCATGCATCCGCGTGAAGAAGACCATATCGGCAAGCTGCTGGAGCTGTTTCCCATCCATGCCGTGCTGACCTACCCGGTGAGCGAGCAGGCGATGCAGGCGGCATTGCAAGGCCCGATGTAAGTCCATACGAATCAGTCGGGTATCGAAGGGGCCAGGGTCGAAGGGCCTGACAGCCCCGCCGGGCTTTCCGGGTCCCGGCCCGTCAATTCCCCCTCTCGGCGATCAGCGCCGATTGACGCCGAGCCGTCCGGGCCCCATGAATGCCAGCGCGATCGCGGTGAACAGAAACATGCCCTGCAGTTCCAGCGCCCAGCCGCCCTGTTCGTTGAGGCTCGTGAGTTGCGCGGTGTGAGCAAGCGCGAAGGCAAAGAGCATGTTGACGGCGACGAGCGCGGCGCCGATGCGCGCGTAGAAGCCGGCGATGAGCAGGAGCGGCCCGAGCACTTCGCCGACGTATGCGCCGTAGGCGAAGTAGGCGGGCATGCCCATGCCGGTCACCATGCCCTCGATCGGGCTGATGCCGTGTCTGATCTTGGCCATTCCGTGCAACAGAATCAGGATGCCGAGGGTGAGGCGCAAGACCAGCTTGCCGACATCGTCCAGATTGTTTTTCATCGCCATGCTCCCGCTTGAAGACAGGTTGAGAGAACCATCGTGTCGTTGGAGACTTTCACCTTAAGGGATCGGTTTCAAGGTGCAAGTTCGGATCTCCACCGTCTCGCCTGCTCGCTCCATCGCTTACCGGCTGGCCTGCGCCCTCTTCCAGGCCGCCGGCGGCATGCCGACCATGCGTTTGAACGCGCGCGAGAACGCAGCTTCGGACTCATAGCCGACGTCTAGGGCGACGGTCGCCACGGTGCGATTCGATTCCCGCAGCAGCCGGCTGCCGAGCTGGATGCGCCAGTTTGCCAGGTAGTGCATCGGCGGGTCGCCCAGGTATTGCACGAAGCGTTCATGCAGCGCGGAACGTGACAAGCCGACTTCGCGGGCGAGATCGTCGACCGTCCAGGCCTGATCCGGGCGCTCGTGCATGAGTCCGAGCGCCTTGCCGACGTAACGGTCGCGCAAGCCGGCGAGCCAGCCGGTCGCACCCTCGGGCAGGTTGTCGAGATAGCGGCGCGCGGCGTCGACGAACATCATCTCGGCGAGCCGTTCGAGAACGGCGTCGCCGCCCGGCCGCGGGCTGTTGGATTCGACGACCGCCTGCTCGATGACGCGAGCGGCCCAGCCGCTGGCGCGTTCTGCCGGCAGATGCAGGATGTGCGGCAGCGCCGCGATCAGCGGATTGAACGGCCGCAGGTCGCAGCCGAGGAAGCCGCACACGGCAATCATGTCAGCCGCTTCGACGGGCAGCGGCGACCCCGGCTCGACCACGCCATGATGGAAGGCGATCGGCATGGGCTTGGGGACGTTGCGGGTGGAAAAAACCCACTCGGCCGTCCGGCGCAGCGGCTCGATGCCCGGCGCGCTCGACAGGACGTGGCGATCGCCCTGCGGAAACATGACGATGTCCCCGGTGGCCAGCTTCACCGGCGGCTGGCCCGCGACCGCGGCCCAGCCGTTGCCCTTGGCGATCATGTGGTACTCGATGACGTGCTCGCAGCCGGGCATCACCGCCTCGGCGATCTCGCTCGCCGGCGGCGCCTGGGCCGACCACTGGTCGCGGCAACTCACGTAATAAAACACCGCCCCGCGCACGCGGACGCTGCGTAACAGGTCGGAAAGCGTGTCTCGGCTCATCGAACAAGCCCGTTTCAGTGGACGGACAAGCGGCGGGGATTGCAGTGGAT
>JBLMYH010000161.1:0-4765 GCA_050258175.1 Hyphomicrobiaceae bacterium | reverse complement strand
GCGGGGTTTTTTCATTGTTGCAACAACTCAGCCTTGCGGCTGAATGTTGGAAGCCTGCTTGCCCTTGGGGCCCTGGCTGACTTCGAAAGAGACCTTCTGGCCTTCCTTCAGGGTTTTGAAGCCATTGGACTGGATGGCGGAAAAATGTGCGAACACATCTTCGCCGCCATCATCGGGGGTGATGAAGCCGAAACCCTTGGCATCGCTGAACCACTTGACAGTACCTGTTGCCATTAAAACTTCCTCCTTGGCGTGACACTAAACATAACCGCAATAAGCATGACTGCGTTGGCGGACGACAGGACGGCGTGATTTTTTTAGCCGTCGGTCTGAATTCAAGCGCGCTACCCGGTAATGCCCTGTGGTAATGCCAAACCTGCACGGTTCTTGAAACCAAACTGTTTGCTTTTTACTACCGCGCATGAGTTTTTACAAGAGGGATTCCAGAAAAAGCAAGGGGTTCGACTAAACTGTGGTTTCCATTCAACTAAACGGAGGGGCCACGATGAAAAATGCCATGTTGATCGGACTGATGGCGGGCGTTTTGCTGAGCGCGGGTGCATGGGCGGCAACGGCCCAGCAGCAGCGCATGAAGGACTGTAACGCCGAGGCTTCGAGCAAGCAGATGAAGGGCGACGCGCGCGATGCATTCATGAAATCCTGCCTGTCGGGAGGGACGAAATCCGAAGCCAAGGCAACGGCCCAGCAGCAGCGCATGAAGGACTGCAACGCCGAGGCTTCGAGCAAGCAGATGAAGGGCGACGCGCGCAAGGCATTCATGAAATCTTGCCTGTCCAACAAGTAAGCCGAAGGCACGCCTGCTTGAGCGAAGGCCCCGCAAGGGGCTTTCGTCATTTTGGGATGCGGTAGGATGCGTGCCATGCGCGCCACTTGGGATATCTTCTGCAACGTCGTCGACAACTACGGCGACATCGGCATTGCCTGGCGGCTGGCGCGCGGGCTGGTCAGGGAGCGTGGGCTGAGCGTGCGGTTGTGGGTGGACGACTTGCGGACGTTTCAACGTATCTGGCCGGTCATCGACGCGCATGCAGATCGACAGACCAGCGAGGGGGTGACGGTCTGCTCGTGGCGGACCCCCTTTCCTACAACCCAGCCGGCGCGCGTGGTGATCGAAGCGTTTGGCTGTGCCCTGCCGGAATCTTATATTGCCGCCATGAGTGAGCAATCGCCGCCGCCGGTCTGGATCAATCTCGAATATCTGAGCGCGGAGTCCTGGGTGGCCGAGCACCACGGCCTGCCTTCGCCGCACCCGCGTTTGCCGCTGACCAAGTATTTCTTCTTTCCCGGCTACACGCCAGACACGGGCGGCCTGCTGGCCGAGGCAGATCTGGCCAGTCGGCGCACCGCATTCCTGCGTAGCGAAAGCCCGGGGTTCTGGCGCTCCCTGGGGCTGGAAACACCGCAGGCGGGTGAATTGCGCATGTCGCTGTTTGCCTATGACAATCCTGCGTTGCCTGACCTGCTCGATGCCTGGGCCGCCGACACGGGCCCCGTGACCTGCCTTGTCCCCGAAGGCCGGGTGATCCCGCAGGTGGCCGCATGGCTGGCGGTAACCGACTTGCGGGCGGGCGACGCCTACAGGCGTGGCGCCCTGCAACTGCGTATCCTGCCGTTTCTGAATCAGGATACGTACGACCAGTTGTTGTGGGCATGCGACCTCAACTTCGTGCGTGGCGAAGATTCCTGCGTGCGGGCGCAATGGGCGGCGCGCCCGCTCGTGTGGCAAGCCTATCCGCAGGCCGACGCGGCGCATTGGGAGAAGACGGATGCGCTGCTGGCGCAGTATGCGGAGGGACTGGATGGCGCCGCGGCGCGTGCGGTAAGGGGGATGTGGCGGCGCTGGAACGGCATGCCGGACGCGGACGAGTTGGCGGCCTGCTGGGCCGCGTGGCGCGCGCATCAGACCGCCATTGCAGCCCATGCAGTGAACTGGTGTGAGCGTCTCGCTCAGGCCGGCCGGCTCACCGGAAAACTGGTGGATTTTGTTGAAAATAAGTTAAAATAGCGAGTTTTCTCAAACTCTTAGCGCTCTCGCAGCAGGACACACCCATGAAAATCGCTCAGGAACTCCGCGCCGGCAACGTCGTGATGATCGGCAAAGACCCAATGGTCGTGCAGAAGGCCGAATTCTCGAAGTCGGGCCGCAACGCCTCCGTCGTCAAAATGAAACTGAAGAATCTGCTCAACGGCTCCGGCATGGAAAGCGTCTACCGTGCCGACGACAAGTTCGAGACCGTCACGCTCGACCGCAAGGAATGCACCTATTCTTACTTTGCTGATCCTCTCTATGTGTTCATGGACAGCGAATACAATCAGTATGAAGTCGAAGGCGACAATCTCGGCGACGCGCTGAACTATCTCGACGACGGCATGCCGGTTGAGGTGGTGTTCTACGACGGCAAGGCGATCTCGGTCGAAATGCCCACTACCGTCATCCGCGAAGTCGAATACACCGAACCGGCAGTCCGCGGCGACACCTCGGGCAAGGTGATGAAGCCCGCCCGCATCAAGCCTACCGGGTTTGAACTGCCGGTGGCGGCCTTCGTTGAAATCGGCGACATGATCGAAATCGACACCCGCACGAACGAATTCAAGCGCCGCGCTAACTGAGCGTGGTTGTTGCCGATTCATCGGCTTTACAACTGCGGATTGCCCTTTATGCCCTTTAGGGTGCTTGCGGGTGAAGTCGCGGAACTTGTTCGAATGAAAGGCAGCTTCGGCTGCCTTTTGTTTTTGGCCGTCTGTTCAGCGGCGTTAAAATAGCGGCTCGCTTCTTCGCTTCCTAGCCATGACCGACCCGCGCTTCGTCCATCTCCGCCTGCACACCGAGTATTCCGTCGTTGACGGGCTGGTGCGGGTGGACGAGGCGGTCAAGCGTGCGAAGGATATCGCGATGCCAGCGCTCGGGCTGTCCGACCTGTCCAACACCTTCGGCTGGGTGAAGTTTTACCGCGCGGCCCGGGGCGCCGGCATCAAGCCCGTATTCGGCTGCGATGTGTGGGTGACCAATGCGGCGGACCGCAATCGTCCCTCGCGCCTGCTGCTGCTGGTGCAGCACCGCGAGGGCTACCGTCGGCTGTGCGAACTGCTCACCCGCGCCTACCAGCAACTCCACCGCGGCCGTGCCGAGATTGATCCTGCCTGGCTGGTCGAAGGTACCGACGGCCTTCTGGCGCTGTCGGGTGGCGACGCCGGCAACGTGGCACAGGCGATCCTCGACGACAAGCCCGCCGCCGCGCGTGCGGCCGCCGAAGCCTGGGCCGCGTTGTTCCCCGGTCGCTACTATCTGGAGCTGCAGCGCTTCGGCCAGCCGCACACCGAACGGCTGATAGACGGCCTGCTCGACATCGGCGCGGCGCTGAATTTGCCGGCGGTGGCCACCCACCCGATCCAGTTCGTTGCACCGGACGACTTCAAGGCGCACGAGGCGCGCGTGTGCATCGCCGAGGGCATGATGCTGGGCGACCCGCGCCGTCCGCGGCTGTTCACCGCCGAGCAGTATTTCAAGACGCCGGACGAGATGGCAGAACTGTTCGCTGACCTGCCGGAAGCGCTCGCCAACAGCGTGGAAATTGCCAAGCGCTGCAATCTCACGCTGGAACTCGGCAAGAGCAAGCTGCCCGACTTCCCGACGCCGGATGGCATGAGCCTCGACGACTACATGCGCCAGCGTTCGCATGAAGGCCTGCAGGTGCGCATGGCCCATCTCTATCCGGATGAGGCCGAGCGTGCTGCCAGGCTGCCGGAGTACGTCGAGCGGCTGGAATTCGAACTCGGGACCATCATCCAGATGGGCTTCCCCGGCTACTTTCTGATCGTGTCGGACTTCATCAACTGGGCCAAGAACAACGGCGTTCCGGTGGGGCCGGGGCGCGGCTCCGGTGCTGGTTCGCTGGTGGCCTACTGTCTCAGCATCACCGATCTTGATCCGCTGCGCTACGACCTGCTGTTTGAGCGTTTCCTCAACCCAGAGCGGGTGTCGATGCCCGACTTCGACGTCGACTTCTGCCAGGACGGGCGCGACCGGGTGATCCAGTACGTCAAGGACAAGTACGGCCATGCTGCGGTGTCGCAGATCGCGACCTTCGGCACCATGGCGGCCAAGGCGGTGCTGCGCGACGTCGGCCGCGTGCTCGACTTGCCGTATCTGTTCGTTGACAAGTTCGTCAAGCTGGTGCCCAACGAACTGGGCATTTCTCTGGCTGAGGCGCGCGAGAAGGAACCGCAGATCGACGAGCGCGCGAGGAACGAGGAAGAGCTCGCCGAGTTGCTGCCGCTGGCCGAGAAGCTCGAGGGCATCACGCGCAACGTCGGCATGCACGCCGGCGGGGTCCTGATCGCGCCGGGCCGGCTGACGGATTTCTGCCCGCTGTATCAGGCCGAGGGCTCGGATGCCGCGGTGTCGCAGTTCGACAAAGACGACGTCGAGGCGATCGGCCTGGTCAAGTTCGACTTCCTCGGGCTGCGCACGCTGACCATCCTGGCCGAAGCAGTGCGCTTCGTGCAGCGTCAGCCGGGAATGGAAACTTTCCGGCTGGAAGATCTGCCGCTCGACGATCCCGCCGTGTACAAGCTGTTTGCCGCCGGCAACACGACCGCGGTGTTCCAGTCCGAATCGCGCTCGGCCAAGGATCTGGAAAAGAAGCTGAAGGGCGACTGCTTCGAGGACATCATCGCGCTGATGGCGCTGAACCGTCCAGGCCCGCTCGGCTCCGGCATGGTGGACGACTTCATCGCGCGCAAG
>JBLMYH010000160.1:0-7640 GCA_050258175.1 Hyphomicrobiaceae bacterium | reverse complement strand
GGCCGAACTCGCCGCCCATGAACAGCAGTTTCTTGCCGGGATGCCCGTAATGCCAGGCATAGAATAGCCGCAGGTTGGCAAAGCGCTGCCAGACGTCGCCCGGCATCTTGTCGAGCATGCTTCGCTTGCCGTGCACCACTTCGTCGTGCGACAGCGGCAGCACGAAGTTCTCGGTCCATGCATAGACCTGACTGAAGGTCAGCTGGTTATGCTGGTACTTGCGATAGACCGGCTCCTTCTCGATGTAGTCGAGGCTGTCGTTCATCCAGCCCATGTTCCACTTCATCGAAAAGCCCAGCCCGCCGAGCTCGATCGGGCGCGACACCGCCGGCCAGGCAGTCGACTCCTCGGCGATGGTCAGCACGCCGGGAAACCGGCCATGCACCTCCGTGTTCATTTCGCGCAGGAAGTGGACCGCGTCGAGATCCTCGCGCCCCCCATACTGATTCGGCACCCATTCGCCTGGCTTCCGCGAATAGTCCAGGTACAGCATCGAAGCGACCGCATCGACGCGCAGGCCGTCGATGTGAAACTCGTCCAGCCAGTACAGCGCGTTGGCCACCAGAAAATTGCGCACCTCGTTGCGGCCGAAATCGAAAACCAGCGTGCCCCACTCCTGGTGTTCGCCGCGGCGTGGGTCGGCGTGTTCGTAGAGCGGCTCGCCGGTGAAACGGGCCAGGGCGAAATCGTCTTTGGGAAAATGCGCGGGGACCCAGTCGAGCAGCACGCCAATGCCGGCCTGATGGCATGCGTCGACGAAGCCGCGGAAGTCGTCAGCCGAGCCGTAGCGCGCGGTCGGCGCGTAATAGCCGGACACCTGATAGCCCCACGAGGCGTCGAGCGGATGCTCAGCCACCGGCATCAGTTCGATATGGGTATAGCCGAGGTCCTGCACGTAGGGAATCAGCTCGGCCGCAAGCTCGCCCCAGGTATAGAAACTGCCGTCGGCATGGCGGCGCCAGGAACCGGGGTGCAGCTCGTAGATGCTGATCGGCCGGTGCTGCCAGTCGAACCGGGCGCGTGCGGCAATCCAGTCGCCGTCCTGCCAGGGGTAGGGCTCGTCATCCGGCACGCAGCTGGTGGTTTCCGGACGCAGGAACATCTGCCGCGCGTAGGGATCGGTCTTCCTCACCAGCTGGCCGTGGCGACCGAGGATTTCGTACTTGTAGGCTTGCCCCGCGCCCAGCTCGGGTATGAACAACTCCCAGATGCCTGAGTTTCCGCGGACCCGCATCGGATGGCGGCGGCCATCCCAGTCGTTGAAATTGCCGACGATGCTGACGCGCTGCACCGCCGGCGCCCACACGGCGAACAGGCAGCCCGCGACGCCATCGATGGTTTTCAGGTGCGCACCGAGTACCCGCCAGGCCTCGAAATGGCGCCCTTCGCCAATCAGATACAGGTCCATTTCCCCCAGTTGCGGCGCAAAGGTATAGGGGCATTGGGTGACGTGCCAATTGCCCGCGCGCTTGTCCTGCCAGTGCAGAACCGGATGCGGGTCGACTGCGGCACCGGGGGGCAGCAGCCGCTCGAAACAGTCGGTGCCCGCCACCCGGGTCATCGGGCCGTCCGCCACCTCTACCGCCTCGGCAGCAGGCAGAAAGGCGCGGATAAGCGTGCTGCCATCGGACTGGGGATGGATCCCGAGCACCTCGAATGGATCATGGTGTGTTCCCGCCTGCACACGCATGATCGGCGTGGTGACTGCGGGAGCATGCTTTTCGGGCAGGGTTTTCGCGGAGGCGGTCATGGCTGAAGGTGAGTCTCGCATCGGTGGGCTTTCATTATTTGTTGGAGCAGGCGGGGCGCCAGTTCGGGCGGCAGCGCATCCCACGCAAACCGCCAGGTCCAGTTTCCATTGTCGGTACCGGGCGTGTTCATGCGCGCTTCGCTGCCCAGCCGCAGCACATCCTGCAGCGGCAGAACCGCCAGCACGGCGCGGCTTCCCAGCACCGTGTCGACCATCGCATCCAGCACCGCTTCGTCCTCGCTGGCGCCCAAGCGTTGCGTCACCTGATGGCGCGCATGTTCGGGCAGCCCGCGCCACCACCCAAGCGTGGTGTCGTTGTCGTGGGTGCCGGTGTAATACACGGCGTCGGGATGGACGTTTTCCGGTTTGTGCGGGTTGTCGGCGTGATCGTCGAATGCGAATTGCAGTACCGCCATGCCGGGCAGGCCGAACCGGTGCCGCAACGCCGTCACGTCGGGCGTGATGATGCCGAGATCCTCGGCCACCAAGGGCAAATCGCCCATCCTGTCGGCAATCGCCTGCAACAGCGCCGCACCGGGTGCCTCAACCCACTTGCCGTGGATGGCAGTGGGCTCGCTGGCCGGGATTTCCCAGGCTGCCGCCAGCCCGCGAAAATGATCGATGCGCACGAGGTCAAACCATTCGAAATGCGCACTCAGCCGCGCCCGCCACCAGGCAAAGCCATCCGCCTGCATCGCAGCCCAGTTGTAGTGCGGATTGCCCCAGCGCTGCCCGGTCTCGGAGAAATAGTCCGGCGGCACCCCCGCCACCACGGTGGGATGCCCGGCGTCATCCAGCAGGAACAAGCCGCGCTGCGACCACACGTCAGCGCTGTCGTGGGCGACGAAAATCGGCATGTCGCCGAACAGCTGGATCCCGCGCTCGGCCGCCGCCATGCGGATGTGCTGCCAGTAAGCCGCCGCGCGATACTGTTCCAGCTTCACCGTTTTCAGCACCTCGGCATGGCTGGCATCGAAGGCGGCCAGCGTCTGCGGATCGCGGTCGCGCAGCGGCTGCGGCCAATCGGTCCAGGAGGCGGTGTTCTGCTCCTGCTTGATGACCATGAAGCGTGCGTAATCGTCGAGCCAGTGGCGCTGCTTGTTGCACCAGCCGGCAAAGCGGCGCATGTCGGCGCGCGGCGTGTTCTTGCCGTCCAGCGGAAACAATGCGGGATTAACCGCAAACGCCGAGGCGCACTGGTAAGGGGACAGTCCGACCAGCGGCAGCCCCAGCGGCAGCATCTGCCACACGCCGATGCCTGCGGCCTGCAGGAAATCCAGCCAGCGGTCCGCGTCAGCCAGCGTGCCGGACGGCAGGGAGGTTGGATGCAGCAGCAGGCCGGCGCGGCGTGTCTTGGATTTCATCCGGCATTCCTGCGCATGGTGCCTGCGTTTTCCGCCCAGCCCCCGCCGCTGGAGAGTGGCACGTCCAGCAGTGCGGGCGGCGCCACGCCCAGCAGGCGATACAGTTCGCGCAACTGGGTCCGATACAGCTGCTCGAAGTCGCTGACGCTGCTGGCCGGGTTGTAATCGCCGAACCACCAGAACCAGTCCGAGCCCTCGCACACGGCGAGCTGGCGCGTGGCCAGCGCCAACTGGTCGGCATTCAGCTTTCCGGCGGCCGTCACGCTGTCGTAGGCATGCTTGGCGGCGACCAGATAGTCCCAGCCGCGGTTCTTGTCATCCGAGCCGATCCAGGTCGAAAAACTGCCGTACACCCAGCTGCCGGCAGCCAGCCGCTTCAGCGCGGTGGCCGGCAGGCGCGGGGCCTGCTCGGAAAAGGTGCCGACCTTGAGGGTGGCGCGGCTGGACAGCGCGGCATACAGGGCGTCCAGGAAATGATGGCCGTTCTCCGGGTAATACTCCCAGGCGTTCTCGCCGTCGAGAATGACCGAGACCACATGCTTGTTCGCCTCCTTGCCGAAGAAGGTGGCGATGTTTTCCAGATGCTGGACGAAGTCGCCCACCGCATCGTCCGCGTGCCAGTCGCTGTATTTGAAGCCGATCAGGTCCGACAGGCCGTCGTCCCGGAAAAACACGCGCGTCTTGAAACCGTCGATGTGGGCGGGCGAGAACAGGCCGCGCTTGCTGCGCGCGTCATCGTCCTTGCATCCCGACTTGGCGCAGCTGCTGCGCCAGACCCCCTCGCCCGACGCTGTCCAGGCAATCCCCATCTCATCGAGCAGCGCCAGCGCGTCCTCGCTCACGCCGCCTTCGGACAGCCACACGCCCGCAGGTTTCCTGCCGAAGTAATGCTCGAACACCTCGGCCCCATGCTGCAGATGCCAGCGCGAGCGTTCAGTCCCGCCCGGGTAGCCTGGCGACTCGGGTGCCGGGGCATCGGGCAGCGCATCGCGCAGGTTGGCGAAGTCGTTCAACAAGGGCACGATGGGATGGCCGTACGGCGTCATCGAGAGCTCGACCTGGCCGCGTTCGGCGAGCGCGCGGTAACGTGGGATCAGGCCAGCCATGCAATGCTGCATCAAGTGAAGCAGCTCGTGGCGGTCGGCTGCCGAGAACCCCTTTTCCTGATCCATCAGTCGCTGCACCAGTGGCAGCTGCCTGAGCGAATGTCCCAGCCAGGCGAGGTGATACCAGGTCAGCAGATCGAGAAAATACTGTTCGGACAGGTAGCCCAGGTGCCATTGCAACCCGGTGCTGCCTACGCCGGCCTCGTCGGTGGCACCTATCATGCGCAGCAGGCGATGAAACGGCGGATACGGATGAATCATGCGTGGCGCGTGGCAGCGCTGGCAATCCTGGACGATGCGCAGGCGACTGGCCACATCCGACGGGATGCGCTCGACGCCGGACAGCAGGTTCAGCATGTGGTCCTGCGTCGGTTTGCCATGCTTCAGCAGCAGGTCGAGCTGCTGCGCATAGTCATCCAGCTGTTCCAGCAGCACCGGCGCGAAGTTGACGACGGCGCGCATCGCCGGATAGCGTTCCAGATGCGCGGCCATGTCGCTGTAATCCTTGATGCCGTGCAGGTACACCCAGGGCAGGTGGTAGGCGCCCTTGAGGCCTTCACGGTAATACGGCTGATGCATGTGCCAGCACAGCACGACGTTGAGCGACTTAGCCGTCGTAGTCATTCTGCAGTCTCGCGTAAAGGTTCTGGCCGAGCATCGCCGACGTCACCAGGACGATGCCTTCGGGCGTGACATGGAAGCGCTTGGCGTCTTCCACCAGGTCCTCGCCGATGACCATGCCGTCAGGGATGACCGTTCCCTTGTCGATGATGGCGCGCGTGATGCGGCAATTCTTGCCGATGCTGACCTTGGGCAGGATCACGCTGTCCTTGATGAGGCTGTAGCTCTCCACCGTGGTGGCAAAAAACAGCACCGAGCGCTTGACCCGCGCGCCCGACAGGATGCAGCCGCCGGCGATCAGCGAGTCGATGGCCTCGCCGCGTCGACCTTCGTCGTCGAAAATGAACTTCGCGGGCGGATATTGCGGCTGGTAGGTCCAGATCGGCCAGTCGCGGTTGTACAGATTCAGCTCGGGCTCGACCGAGCACAGTTCCATGTTGGTCTGCCAGTAGGAATACAGCGTCCCCACATCCCGCCAGTAGGCGGGATCGCCATTCCTGTCACGGAACGGGAAGGCCATTGCACGGGCTTTGCCGATGTTGTCGGGGATGATGTTCTTGCCGAAATCGTGGCTGGATTTTGGATTGCCCGCATCCTCGATCAGCGTCTTGTAAAGAAAATCCTTGGAAAAGATGTAGATGCCCATCGACACCAGCGCTGTCCCGGGCTTGCCGGGAATGCTGTCGGGCCGCGCGGGTTTCTCGGTGAAGCGGGTGATGCGCATCTCGTCGTCGACCGACATCACGCCAAAGCCGCTCGCGTCGGCAACCGGCACCTCCATGCTGCCGACGGTGAAATCCGCGCCGGTCTGCACGTGATACAGCAGCATCTCCGAGTAATCCATGGTGTAGACGTGATCGCCACCGAGCACCAGCACGTATTCGGGGTGATGGCGCTGCATGATGTCGATGTTCTGGAACAGCGCGTCGGCCGTGCCCTGGTACCACTCCTTCTTGGTGGTGCGCTGCTGCGCGGGCAGGATCTCGACGAACTCCCCGATCTCCGCGCGCATGAAGCCCCAGGCACGCTGCAGATGCCGAATCAGCGAATGCGACTTGTATTGCGTGAGCACGCCGATGCGGAGGATCCCGGAATTGACGCAGTTGGACAGCGTAAAGTCGATGATGCGGTATTTTCCGCCGACCGGGACGGCCGGCTTGGCACGCCAGGCAGTCAGGTCCTTCAGCCGCGAACCTTCGCCGCCCGCGAGCACAAGCGCCAGCGTCTTGCGGGTCAGATCGGTCACCATCTTCGGTTCGGTGTAATAGCGGTAAAGGCGCTCCTGCTCGGTCTTGGAAAGGGTCATGTGCTGCTCCTCGTTGTCTAGTTTTTGATTGAAGGGCGGGGATGATGCCCTTGCCTGCGGAAGATTGCCTGTCCCAGTGCAAGCGCACCCGCCACGCCCAGGCGACTGCTGATGATCAGGAAAATTGGTGTTTGTTCGACCACGCTGCGCATGCGTCCCTTGGCGACTGCGGCAGCCATGAAGCGGGGGGCCTGCAATCGCCCCTGCAGATGCATGCTCACCCCGCCTGCGATGTACAAGCCGCCCTGCGGCCGATACAGCAACGCCACGTTGCCCACCCACGCGCCATAGAGGTCGACAAAAAGATCGAGTGCGGCCATGGCGGCAAGCTCGCCCGATTCCGCACGCGCGACCAGGGCGGCGCCGTCCAGCGCCGCATCCGGTAGCGGCTGTGCGTGTTCGATGCAGCAGAAGCGGTAGAGATCGTTCATGGCCGAGCCGGAGACCACGCGCTCCCAGGACACATGACCATATTCTCCGCGCAAATGTTCCAGCAGGCGCGCCTGAACCGGATTGGCCGGGGCAAAGTCGATATGCCCCCCCTCGGTGGCAAAACTCTGGTAGCACCCACTGTCATCTGCCGGCATGAAGGCGAGCCCCAGCCCGGTCCCTGCCCCGGTGATGGCACGTACCCCGCCAGACTCGGGGGTCTGCGGATTGAGCGCGACCAGATCGGTAGACACCAGCGTCGCCACCCCCGCTGCGGCGGCCTGGAAATCGTTGACGAAATGGACTGCGCCGATCTCCAGCGCAGCCTGCAGCGAGCCGGTGTCGACTGTCCAGTCAAGATTGGTCAGATGCACCCGTTGTGCATGCAGCGGCCCGGGCAGCGCCAGGACCAGCAGGTCCGGCCGGGACGCCAGCCGCGCATCGTCGATAAAGCGGCGCAGCAGCATTTCCGCAGACGCGAAATCAGCGCTCGCATACACTTTCTCAAAACGCAGGCGCATCGCACCTTCCGCTTCGCCTGCCACCCAGGCCAGCCAGCTCTTTGTTCCGCCAATGTCGCCCGCGATCAACTCCATCTTCGAACTATAAGCCTGTACGTGGGTGACTCATGCGGCGATAGTAATTGATCAGCGCATTGGTCGAGGCATCATGGCCCCCCACCGGCGCGTCGGCATGCAGCTCGGGCAGGATCCGGCTGGCGAGCTGCTTGCCGAGTTCCACTCCCCACTGGTCGTAGGAATTGAGGTTCCAGATCACGCCTTCCACGAAAATCTTGTGCTCGTACAGCGCGATCAGCATGCCGAGCGCGTGCGGGGTCAGCTTCTGCAGCAGGATCGCGTTGCTCGGGTGGTTGCCGTCGAACACCTTGTGCGAAACGAACTGGCCGGTCTGCGCCTGCGTTTCCTCGCGCGTGCGGCCGCGCATCAGCGCCTCGGTCTGCGCCAGGAAATTGGCGATCAGGATGTCGTGGTGTTCCTGCAGCTCGGTATGCGACTCGACCGACACGATGAAGTCGGCCGGGATCATCTTGGTGCCCTGGTGCA
>JBLMYH010000159.1:0-6424 GCA_050258175.1 Hyphomicrobiaceae bacterium | reverse complement strand
GGCTGCAGGAGTGCGCAGCCGCGCTCGCCCCAGTAGCGTTGCAGGGTGAGGATGATGTCCTGAAAGGTGGGTTTCACGGCGAATAAACGGCTTTTCGGTAAAGCCGCATTTTACCGTGCTTGACCGGGGTTTCCAGGCGATGCGCCGAAAATCCGGCTTATTGCATACCGGGCAGATCAGATCCCCGCATACCACTCGTAGCCCTGGTCCTCCCAATAGCCGCCCTTGCCGCCCGCGATGCCGTCCAGCCGGTCGACGAGTTCGATCCGCATGATGTACTTGGCCATCTTGTAGCCGAGCTGGCGTTCGACGCGCGCCCGGATCGGCGCACCGTTCCTGATCGGCAGCGGCGCGTCGTTGAGCTCATAGGCGAGCAGGGTCTGCGCGTGCCAGGCGTCATCCATGTCGATGCTCTCGTAATAGCGCGTTCCCAGGTCGTCCATCGGATCCGCGCAATAGAACACCACATAGCGCGCCGAGGAATGCGGCTTGACCTGTTCCAGGACGCGGGCCAACGGCACGCCTTTCCATTTGCCGATCGCGCTCCAGCCTTCCACGCAATCGTGCCGGGTGATCTGCGTGCGGCTCGGCAAGGCCTTCAACTCGTCCAGCGAATAGGCGTGGGGCTGCGCCACCCGCCCGCCAACTTGCAGCCGGTAATCGGCAAAATCATTGGCCGCCAAAGCCTGGTACACCGGGTCGGCCGGATTGCTGGTGCCGTTGCTGCGGAACTCCGGCGACAGGTCGACCTCGGCGAATTCCTGGGCCATGGCCTGGCGCGGCAGCAGCAGGCGCTGTGCGCCAAGTGTCAGCCTTTCCGCACTGTCCAGGACGGCCGTGAACCAGTCGCTGCGCGATAGCCGCTCGCACCCGGACAACAACAGGGCACTGCCGGCCGCCAACGCATTCCGCAAAAAACGTCGGCGGTTGTTCTCATGACGGCTCATGGGTGCGCCCCTCGACTGCAATCCGGTAGCGGCCCGATATCATCGAACGCAGGTTGTTCCAGAAACCGCTGACCACGACCTCGAACAGGTGGATGAAGACAAACCCCAGCAGCAGCCACGCCACCACAAAGTGAATCGTGCGCGCTGACTGGCGCCCCCCGAACACATCGACCCAGCCCGGCACAAGCGCATCCAGCCCCGGCGACATGGCCCATCCCATCAGAATCAGCAGAGGAAGCAGCACGAATATCACGCTGAGATAAGCGAGTTTTTGCAGGATGTTGTAGCGTCGGGCGGCCTCGCCCCGTGC
Organism: Hyphomicrobiaceae bacterium; assembly: GCA_050258175.1. Lineage (GTDB taxonomy): Bacteria > Pseudomonadota > Gammaproteobacteria > Burkholderiales > Thiobacillaceae > Thiobacillus. The sequence goes on along the minus strand of JBLMYH010000159.1, from coordinate 5,167 downwards.
ATGCCGCAGCAGCAGGTGATCCTTGATGGATTGCCCGATCGAGCGCCAGTCGGCCCGGCTGGGGGCGAGATCGCGCGTCAGATGGCCGCTGGCCAGCGTGTAGGCGACATAGGCGAGTCCATTGATGACCAGCACCCAGGCAAAGAAGAAATGCCAGCGCCGCCCCATCGCCAGCCATTGCTGGCGCGGAAGCGTGATCCACGCGGGAAAGCCGCGCTGCACCCGTTGGCCATCTATGCCCGACAAGCCCAGTAGTCCGGTCGTGTCGAATTCATGACCCAGAATGCGCGTGACGCCCTTCGGATGGCCCTGGGCATCCATGCGTGCGTACATTTGCAGGATGGGCGGACGGCCGTTGTAGGAAGACTTCCCCCAGTTCAGCGCCGGGTGTGCGTTGAATATCTGCAGCCCGCTCATCAGCAGCACGACAAAGGCGAGCACGTTGATCCAGTGCATGAGGCGGACCGGCCAGGCATGCCGCTGGTACCAGGTGGTCTGAACACGTGCTGCCGCAGCGTGTGGTGGCATTCTGTATCCCCCAGCAGGGTACGCGGGTAAGGTTCAACATAGGCGAGAAGCCGGCAAATCCCAAGCCCAGGCCCGGTACCGGACCCAGCGCGGCTCAGGCGCTCGCCGCCTCCAGCGCCTCGATCTGTCCGCACAACTCCAGCCATCTCTCTTCTTCGCGTTCCAGTTCGTCGTTGACATGCTGCAGCTGCCGTCCTGCTTCCGTGATGTCCTCGACCGACAAGGTCCCGGCCAGCCGCGCTTCGAGCGTGGCCTTTTCTGCGTGCAGCGCCGCCATGCTCATGTCGAGCTTCTCCAATGCCTGTTTCAGCGGCTTGAGCTTGCCGGAAGGCGCAGCGCGTTTCGCCGCAACAGGCGGGGCTTCGACCTTTGGCGGCGCGGCGGCCTTGCCGGCCTCCTTCAGGCTTTCGCGCAGCCGCTTGCCCTCGTCCAGCAGGTAGCGCTGGTAGTCGTCCAGGTCGCCGTCGAACGGCACCACCCCGCCGCGCGTGACCAGCCAGAATTCGTCGCATACCGCGCGCAGCAGGGCGCGGTCGTGGCTGACCAGCATCAGCGTGCCCTCGAATTCGTTCAACGCCATCGCCAGCGCCTCGCGTGTCGCCAGATCGAGATGGTTGGTCGGTTCGTCCAGCAGCAACAGATTGGGGCGCTGCCACACGATCATGCAGAGCACCAGCCGCGCCTTTTCGCCGCCGCTCATGGTACCGACCGCCTGCTTCACCATGTCGCCGCTGAAGTTGAACGTACCGAGAAAATTCCGCAGATCCTGTTCGCGGCTGCTGAACTGGCCGGCGCCGCCGTTGGCAATGGTGTCGCGCGCTAGCCGGATCATGTGTTCCAGCGGGGTATCCAAAGGGCGCAGGACGTCGAGTTCCTGCTGCGCGAAGTAGCCGATGTTGAGGCCTTTGCCTTCGGTCACCGCGCCCGCCACCACCGGCAGCGTGCGCGCGATGGTCTTCACCAGCGTCGACTTGCCCTGGCCGTTGGCGCCGAGGATGCCGATGCGCTGGCCAGCGAACACCGACTTGCTGACGTGCTGCACGATCACGCTCGGCGGCGTGCCCGCAGCCGCATCCGCGGGCGGCGGATAGCCGAAGCTGGCATCGTCGATCGTCAGCATCGGATTGGGCAGGTTCAGTGGTTCCTTGAATTCGAAGGTGAAATCCGCACTCGCCAGCATCGGCGCCAGCTTTTCCATGCGGTCCAGCGCCTTGACCCGGCTTTGCGCCTGCTTGGCCTTGCTGGCCTTGGCCTTGAAGCGGTCGATGAAGGCCTGCAGGTGCGCGATCTTGTCCTGCTGGCGGGCGAACGCCGCCTGCTGCAGCGCCATCTGCTCGGCGCGCATGTCCTCGAACGTGCTGTAGTTGCCGCCATAGCGGGTGAGCTGGCCATTCTCGATGTGCAGCGTGACATTGGTCACGGCATCGAGGAACTCGCGGTCATGGCTGATGACCAGCAGGGTGCCGGGGTATTTCTTCAGCCAGGCCTCCAGCCATACCAGCGCATCGAGGTCGAGGTGGTTGGTCGGTTCGTCGAGCAGCAGCAGGTCGGACGGACACATCAACGCGCGGGCGAGTTGCAGGCGCATGCGCCAGCCGCCGGAAAAGCTGTTGACCGGGCGGTCGAGCTCGCGCACCTGGAAGCCCAGCCCGAGGATCAGCGCCTGCGCGCGCGACTGCGCGTCGTGGGCGCCGGCGTCGTGCAGCGCCATGTAGGCGTGCGCCATGCGCTCGCCGTCGTCGCCGGCCTCGGCGGCGGCCACTTCGCGCTGCGCCTCGACCAACCGGGTGTCGCCGGCGATGACGAAGTCGGTCGCGCTCTCGCTCGTCTCCGGCATGTCCTGCGCCACCTGCGCCATGCGCCACTGCGACGGCATGGAGAAATCGCCCTTGTCCTCGTGCAGGGTGCCGTTCAGCAGCGCAAACAGGCTGGACTTGCCGGCACCGTTGCGGCCGACCAGGCCGACCTTTTCGCCGGGATTGATCGACACCGACGCGTTGTCGAGCAGCACCTTGGCACTGCGCCGCAGGCTGAGATTCTTGAGGATGATCATGCAGAAGATGCGGCGCGCCTGGAACGCTCCGCCTAAATCGAAAGCAGGATTCTACCCTGTCCCCCAGCGCCGTACCGCCCAGCGCAATGGCCAATGCGGTTTCGACGCCGAATGACGGTTTTCCGTCACTCGGTGCCTGGGGCGGCGACCGCCCCCCTTGCGCCAATATCGCAAGCATTTGTTTTATGGGTTATTTTCCAACCCAAGTCTGCGCCACTCGGTCTGGCACAGGCGTTGCAAGCATTCCGGCAACTCAGCTCACCAAGGAATGCACCATGAAACTTCAATTCGGCAAAAGCCAACTGGTTCTCGAACTCAGTTCCTCGCCTTTCGCCTGGTTTCACGGCCACACCGAGCGCATGAGCCTCACCAGCCTGTCGCTGCTGTTCGTGCAGTTTTCAGTGTTTGCCCGCCAGCCGGCTGTCTGATGCAACTGGGTAGAGCCACCAGCGTGAGCATCAACCTGTCGCGCTCCCCCTTGGGCTACTTCAGCGGCAGCACCTGCCGCATGTCGATGTTCAGCCTGACGCTGCTGTTCGTCGAATTCCGCGTGCTGCGGCGCACAAGCACGCACTGCGCGTGACGCCCTAACGGCGAATTCCAGCACTGCCCCCAGCCCGCCGTGTGGGCGATTGGGTAACGCCTCCTCGATCCGTTCGTCAGCCAGCGGCCGCACGACCGCAAGCGACAGTCCGCTTCCCCGCGCAGGCTGCGAACCGGATGTTGCCAGTCAGTAACGATCCGAACGCCTATTCCACCGATCGTCAGATCCGCCCGCCGGTATCGCTCACGGTTGCCTGCCGGTTTATCAGTTGAAAGAAGTTCATGGAACGGGGCGTTTCCCGTGCCCTTCGTATCCAAATTTTCCAATTATCTTGCTTGGCCGGATGGCTAGGCTGGGGATGAACCCCGCTTATACGCGCGGTTCCAGACCGTTTCAATCCAATCACTACTTCTTTAGGAGGTTCAAATGAGCGCGAAAAAACTGGTAACTACCCTAGCGGCCGTCCCTCTCTTGGCCATGTCCAGCCTGGTTTTTGCGGCGGATCCTGTGCAACTGAGCGATGCCCAAATGGATGGGGTGACGGCTGGCGGCTTTGCCGATGCCGGATCGCTTGCACTGGCCGTCGGCAATGCTGTGGCGACCTACACGCGGGCAGTCGCCCAGACTGCTGTCGTGATGACAGTCCATTTCGAGGCCACCACCATCAACGGAGTCGGATCGCAGTCGCTGGCGCTTTCCGCATCGTCGGCGATGTAACGGCCAGGCTGCTCAGCAGATCTGGCTAATCAAATTTAGATAGGAGAGCAAAATGAAAATCATGACTTCCACGATTGTTGCAAGTGTACTGCTCGCGGCCGCGAGTCTCGCCAATGCCGCGCCCGTTGCCCTGTCCGATGCGCAAATGGACGGGGTCACGGCCGGCGCGACAGCCATCGCCGCCGCCGGCGCAGGCGCCTTCGGCGATCTGATCTCGGCCACTGGCGCTTATACCAATACGGTAGCGGTTGCTCCCGGCTTTGCCAGGGCAGGGGCGCTTAGCACTGCGATCGCTGCCTCGGTCTATTGGGGGGCAGCAGCCCAAAGCGCTGCGCATGCTACCGCTTCGCTTCCCTGATGGTGTAGGGGGTGGTTAAACGGGGACGCCCCATTGCGGTACATGGGGCGTCTGTTTCCGGGAACACCATGCCGAAGGAGAAAAGCATGAGACGTCACAACAAGATACGGCACACCTTTTATGCGCTGGCGATCCTGTGTGCTGCAATGCCCGTGGCCAGGGCCGGCCCGACCGGGCCCGTGATTCTGGGGCCGGCCGAAATGGATGCGGTAACGGCAGGTGGCGCAACCGGGGATGCCTTCGCAATAGCAGTCGGCCCCTTCGGATTTACCGGGACGTCTGCCCAAGCGATCAATACGATGACCACGCTGAATGGAAATCCGGCTTTGGCGGGCTATGCGGCGGGAAGCGAAGCCGTAGGTTCTGCGACGGCGTCGGGTGCGGGTGGCGCCGTAGGTACGGCCGCCATGACCACAGCGATGGTGCCAGGCACGCAAGTCATAACCTATACGATCACCGGGGGCCTGCAGGTCGGCTCGGTGGCGACCAGCGGCAGCGCCACGATGTCGTTCGGATCGTTCACCGGGCTCTAGGGGTCCGTTGCCGCTATGCCCGCCTGACACGATCTGCCACGTGGGCATACAAGCGGGGCCGGCGATTACCGTCGCCGGCCCCGCTTGATTTTTTCACACCCAACCCGAGGGGCGGTTGAACTTTCCGGAGCAGGCTAGAATCCCTTGACATGATTTCAGCACGCCAAGAACCCGGGATTGCAGCCCCCCTCTGCAGCCCTTCCCCTTTTTTCCGCGAATACTGGCGGCGAAAGGCTTCGTACATGCTTTCATTGTTGGCTGGCCGGCGTGTTCGCGCCGCTTCTGCAATTTTGCTGCTGGTCCTGTCCGCCACGGCCCAGGCGCAGGAACGCGTGGTCACGTCGCTGCTGGAAACGCGACATGCGCACGTGGTCATCCAGGAATGGGACTTGAGTTGCGGCGCGGCCGCACTCGCCACGCTGCTGCGCTACCAG
>JBLMYH010000158.1:0-10292 GCA_050258175.1 Hyphomicrobiaceae bacterium | reverse complement strand
TGATGGGCGGCGTGTCGCTGCTCACCCAGGCGTGGGCGATCCATATCGGCTCCGCGCACTGGCAGAGCATGGTGTTCACTGTGCTCACGCTGTCGCAGCTGGGCCATGTGCTGGCGATCCGCTCCGAGCGCGAGTCGCTGTTCACCCAGGGCCTGTTGTCCAACGTCGCATTGAGCGCGGCTTTGCTGCTGACCTTCGCCGTGCAGATGGCGGTGCTCTATGTCCCCTGGCTCAATCCCATCTTCAGGACCGCGCCGCTGAGCGTAGGCGAACTCGCGGCGTGTCTGGCCTTGTCGTCGGTGGTGTTTGTCGCGGTGGAAATCGAGAAAGTGCTGATACGGCGCGGTTGGCTGTACGCCGGTTCGTAGGCGCCGGTCAGAGTTCCGACAGCGGTTTCTGCGCGTATTGCGTGTTGATTTCACCCATGTGCGCAATCAGCGTCGCCAGATCCTGGTTGAGGCGGGACAACGCATCGTCCGGCAACTGCCCCAGCGCGTGCGTCAGGATGCCGGTCAGCGGTTGCGGCGCCTTTGCCAGCGCCGTTTCCCCGGCATCGGTCAGGTACAGGCGCACCACACGCTGGTCCGCACTGCTGCGCTCGCGCCGGATCAGCCCCGATTTCTCGATCTTGTCGAGCAGGTTGCTGGCGGTGGAGGCATGGATGGACAGGGCCTGCGCCAGCTCGGAGACCTTCATGCCGGGGGTCTGCTGCAGGGCGGCCATGGCCCAGATCTGCGCGCCGCTGACGCCGCAGGCTTTTTCCACTGCCTGAAAATGCTGGCGTACGGCGCCGAAAATCACGCGGAACTGGCGCAGGGCTTCCCCGGCGGCGAGGGCGTTTGGGCTCAAGATGCAATCTCCGAAAACGGAAAGACTGTAATCATGGCAGGAATTTCAGGCGCTTGCGCCCATTACATGCACCCAGAGGGCGTTGACCGCATCACGCACATTTTCAAGTGCAGCGGCGGGCACACGGGCGTATTGCGCGCCGCTGAGCTTGATTGCGTGTTGCCGGCGGCGCAGTTCGCGGTAGGCGTCGGCGGCGGCTTGCGCGAGATCGGGGGGGATCAGTCCGGCTGCCCCCGCCCGCAGCAGCAGCGCGATGTTGCCGACGTTGTCGGCGAGTTCCGGGCGCGTTGCGCAATCGCGCAGCACCAGGTACTGCACGCAGAACTCGACGTCGACGATGCCGCCGCGGTCGTGCTTCAGGTCGAACAGGTCGGTGTCGTTGCGGTGGCCGGCGTGCATTTTCTCGCGCATCGCCAGCACCTCGTCGCGCAGCTTGGCGGCGTCGCGCGGGGCGCCCAGCACCTCGCGGCGGAGGGCTTCGAAGCTCGCGCCGATCGCCGCATCGCCGCAGACGAAGCGGGCGCGCGTCAGCGCCTGGTGCTCCCAGACCCAGGCATGATGCAGCTGGTAGTCGCGGAAGGCAGCGGCCGAACTGACCAGCAGCCCCGAGGCGCCGTCCGGGCGCAGGCGCAGGTCGGTCTCGTAGAGGATGCCGGCCGGGGTCAGGGTGCCGAGCCAGGTGTTGATGCGCTGCGCCAGCCGCGCATAGATCTCGTGTGCCTGCGGATCGTCGTCCTCGTAGAGAAACACCAGGTCCAGATCGGAGGCGTAGCCGAGTTCCTTGCCGCCGAGCTTGCCATAGCCGATGACGGCGAAACGTGGCGCGTCGCGATGGCGCGTTTTCAGCCCGGCCCAGCAGCGTGCTAGGGTCGCGGCGAGCAGCGTGTCGGCGAGATACGACAGATGGTCGGACAGCACCTCCAGGGTCAGGCGGCCCGCCACGTCCTGCGCCAGCAGGCGCAGCGTCTGCACCTGCTTGAAGCGGCGCAGCGCGTCCATCTGCGCCTCGGTGTCGCCGGGATGGGCATCGAGTTCATCGCGCAGCTGCGCGGCGAGCTGCGTCCAGTCCGGTGCGCTCATCAGGTGCTGCGGCGCGATCAGTTCGTCCAGCAATTGCGGCTGCCGCGTGATCATCTGCGCCGCCCATGGGCTCGCCGCCAACAGGCGCACCAGTTGCCGCAGAGCCGCAGGATATTCGGCCAACAACGCCAGATAGGTGGCGCGTCGGGAAATCGATTGGATGAGCGCGGCGAAGCGCTCCAGCGTGGCCGCCGGCTCCGCCTGGCTGCCGATGACTTCGAGCGCGGGCGGCAGCAGCGCGTTGAGCCTGAGCTGCGTCGACTCGGGCAGCCGTGCGGTGTTCTGGCGCAGGGCGTCGAGCGTCGCCAGCACGCGCGGCGGGTCGTCATACCCCGCATTCTCGAGCAGCGCGTCAGTGGTGCCGGCATCCGCCGTTCCGCAACAGACGGCAGTGAGCGGGTGGCTCATCTGGTCGGTTTGCGGCGCGGCAAACATCTGTTCGAAATGGCGGGTGACCTTGTTGCGGTGGCGCTCCAGCGCAACGAGCATGGCTGCGTAGTCGGGGAAATTCATCGCCTCGGCGAGCATCGCCTGCGATTCGGCGTCGTCCGGCAGCAACTGGGTCTGCGCGTCGTCGAGATACTGGATGCGGTGCTCCAGCCGGCGCAGAAAGTCGTAAGCGGCGGCCAGTTCCTGCTGCGCGTCGCCCGCCATCAGGCCGCTCTTCACCAGCGCACCCAGCACCGCCAGCGTCGGGCGCTGCTGCAGCGCGGCGATCTGGCCGCCGCGGATGAGCTGGAAGACCTGCGCGGTGAATTCGATTTCACGGATGCCGCCTGGCCCCAGTTTGACGTTGTGTGCCATCTCGCGGCGTGCGACCTCGCGACGGATCTGCACGTGCAGGTCGCGGATCGCGGCGAAGGCGCCGAAGTCGAGGTATTTGCGGAACACGAAGGGCCGCACGATCTGCATCAGCTCGTCGTGACGGTTTCCGGTGAGCGGGCGCGCCTTGATCCAGGCATAGCGTTCCCACGGCCGGCCCTGTGCCACCAGATAGTCTTCCAGCATCGCGTAGCCCATCGCAAACGGGCCGGATTCGCCCCATGGGCGCAGCCGCAGGTCGACGCGAAACACGTAGCCGTCGGCGGTGTTCTCCCCCAGCGCGGCGGCGAGCTTGCGCCCGAGGCGGATGAAGAAATCGTGGTTGCTGAGCGGGCGGATCGTGGCGGCGGGATCGTCGGCTGCGGTGTCGCCTTCCTCGGGATAGAGGTAGATGAGGTCGATGTCGGACGACACGTTGAGTTCGCCGCCGCCGAGCTTGCCCATGCCGACCACGACCATCTGCTGCGGCGTCCCGCGCTCGTCGCGCGGTTCGCCGTGGCGCGCGGCCAGTTCGGCGTGGTGAAAATCGAGTGCCGCGGCGATGCATACCTCGGCCAGCGTGCTGTAGGTGCACATCACCTCGTCCAGGTCGGCTGCGCCCGCCAGATCGCGGGCGGTGGCAACCAGCCACACCCGTTGGCGCAGTTGTCTGAGCCGCTGGTGCAGCGCTGCCTCGTCACTGCACGGCGGATCGGCGAGGAAGGCCTGCATTGCCGGACGGCTGCATGCCCGGTCGAGTTGCCCGAGCACGCTTTCCGCGAGCTGCGGCTGTGCCGTCAGCAGGCGGCGGCCATAACGGGAACAGCGGGCGACGCGCTCAAGTGCGGGATGGGGCATGGCTTGCATTAGAATCTCGGCTTATCCCAACACTTTATCAGCGGAGAGACTGTATGGCAGCCATCGAGTCGATTCTGACCGAAACCCGTGTGTTCCCGCCTGCGGATGCTTTCGTGAAGCAGGCGAATGTGTCCGGCATGGCCGCCTACGAGGCGCTGTGCCGCCAGGCTGAAACCGATTACGAGGGTTTCTGGGCCGATCTGGCGCGCCAGTACCTCGATTGGAAAAAGCCGTTCACCCGCACGCTCGACGAATCGAAGGCCCCGTTCTACACGTGGTTCGACGACGGCGAGATGAACGTCTCCTACAACTGCCTCGACCGCCATCTGGCGACCCGAGGCGACAAGACCGCGCTGATCTTCGAAGCCGACGATGGCGGCGTGACGAAAGTCAGCTACAAGGAACTGCATGCCCGCGTGTGCCAGTTCGCCAACGGCCTGAGGTCGCTCGGCGTGGAAAAAGGCGACCGTGTGATCGTCTACATGCCGATGAGCATCGAGGCGGTGGTGGCAATGCAGGCTTGCGCACGCATCGGTGCCATCCATTCGGTAGTGTTCGGCGGCTTTTCGGCGAAGAGCCTGTTCGAGCGCATCGAGGACGCGCAGGCCAAGCTGATCGTGACCGCCGACGAATCGTTGCGCGGCGGCAAGGCCGTGCCGCTGAAGCGCGCGGTCGACGAGGCGCTGGCGATGGGTGATACGTCCTGCGTCGAGCGCGTCGTGGTGTATCGCCGCTCCGGCGGCGCGGTCAACTGGGGCGTGCGCGACCTGTGGTGGCACGAACTGACCCAGACCCAGGCCGAGACCTGCGAGCCGGTGTGGGTGTCCGCCGAGCATCCGTTGTTCATCCTCTACACCTCGGGTTCCACCGGCAAGCCCAAGGGCGTGCAGCATTCCAGCGGCGGCTATCTGCTCGGCGCGATTCTCTCGATGCTGTGGGTGTTCGACGCCAAGGCCGATAGCGATGTCTACTGGTGCACCGCCGACGTCGGCTGGATCACCGGCCACACCTATGTCGCCTACGGTCCGCTGGCGCTGGGCATGACCGAGGTCATCTTCGAGGGCATCCCCACCTATCCGCACGCCGGGCGTTTCTGGGAGACCGTCGCCAAGCACCAGGTCACCACCTTCTACACCGCGCCGACCGCGATCCGCAGCCTGATCAAGCTCGGTCATGAACTGCCCGCGCAGTACGACCTGTCCTCGCTGCGCCTGCTGGGTACGGTGGGCGAGCCGATCAATCCGGAAGCCTGGATGTGGTATCACGAGGTCATCGGCGGCGGCCGCTGCCCCATCGTCGACACCTGGTGGCAGACCGAGACCGGCGCCAACATGATCGCGCCGCTGCCGGGCGCGGTGCCGACCAAGCCCGGCTCCTGCACCCTGCCGCTGCCCGGCATCATGGCCGCGATCACCGACGAACACGGTCACCCGGTCGAGAAGGGGCAGGGCGGCTACCTGGTGATCCAGCGACCGTTCCCGTCGCAGTTGCGCACCCTGTGGGGCGATCCAGACCGCTTCAGGAAAACCTACTTTCCTGATGAATTGGGCGGCAGGACCTACCTCGCCGGCGACTCGGCACACCGCGACGCCGACGGCTACTTCTGGATCATGGGCCGTATCGACGACGTGCTGAACGTCTCCGGGCATCGCCTTGGCACCATGGAAATCGAATCCGCGCTGGTATCCAACCCGCGCGTGGCCGAGGCCGCCGTGGTGGGGCGCCCCCACGACATCAAAGGCGAGGCGGTAGTGGCCTACGTGGTGCTGAAAGGCTCGCGGCCGGTCGGCGAGGAGGCCCGCAGGATCGCGCTCGAACTGCGCGACTGGGTCGGCAAGGAAATCGGCCCGATCGCCAAGCCCGACGAAATCCGCTTCGGCGACAACCTGCCCAAGACCCGCTCCGGCAAGATCATGCGGCGCCTGCTGCGCGCGATCGCCAAGGGCGAGGAAATCACCCAGGACGTCTCCACCCTGGAGAACCCGGCGATCCTGGATCAACTGAAGGAAGCGATAAAGTAAGGCCGGCTTGGGCTCGTCCAGGCTTGGCCAGTTTGAAGAACCGTTGATTTATTACCCGAAAGGAATGTTATGTCGCACTATCATGCCGTCGTCTGGCTCGACCACAACGAAGCCCGCGTCATGCACGTCAGCCCGGACGACGTCGAGAAGTCGGTGGTTCATCCGGCCAACCCGCCGCGCCACCTGCAGCGCAAGCGCGGTTCGGTGAGCGGCAGCCGCCAGCCCGAAGACCAGCAGTACTACCATGAAGTCGTGGAGGCTCTTGGCGGCGCCGCGGAAATTCTGATCGTCGGCCCAGGGCACGCCAAGCTCGAACTGATCAAGCACATCCATGCGCACGACCATGAGCTCGTGAACAAGGTGGTGGGCGTGGAAACCGTCGATCACCCCGGCGACGGCCAGTTGGTGGCTTACGCCCGCAAGTACTTCGCGGCCAAGGACAGAATGCTGTCGCAGTGATTGCCCGCCGCCCTGGGTAGTGCTGGTGGCCAGGCGCCCTGCGGGGCGCTTTTTTTGCCGGACTTCCCTATGTCCCGCTTCCCCGGGATATTCGGAGTGCCGGCGGCGCATGGGCTTCTAACAAGTGAAAACAATGAACTGCCGGGTCGAACGCGTTAACCCGCCTAAAGTTTGTCGAGATGTCGACGTTACTATTGATATTTCGTACAGGGTAAAGCTGTCGTGAAGCGGAGACGCAAGGCTTCCGGTCTTGATAGTCGTAGTCGGCGTCCGAATCAAGACAGCGGGGCGCTGAAGTGAAGCCGGTTTGGGCAAGCGTCATTGCCCTGATTCAGGCGAAGTTTCGAACCAGGAGGTGTCCTATGCCGCATCATTGCCCGATCCCCGTCCGCTCGACCGACAGCCGCTGTTGCTACCAAACAGGAAGCGCTCCACTATTCACCCTGTGTCTGGCCGTGCTGGCAGCCCTGTCGTGCTATGCCGGTTTCGGTCGTGCTGCGCCGTCGGCGGCGCCCCAGATGGCGGCGATCTCCAGCATGGCCCCTGCCCTCGACAATGAGGGCGGGGCTCCCCCCGCAGACTGACAGCAGGTGCGGTGTGACCGCGCCATGTCGAACCGAGCAGGGCGCCAGGCGACATGACGGCTTGCGGCGCGGTCGCAACACGTTGCTCTGCAGAAGCAGGGCGCCCTTCGGGGCGCTTTCTTTATGCGCGCTCTGTCGGGCGGGCGAGCGCCGCTGTGGTGTTGACCAATTCGAGCACTAACGCGTGCAGCCGTGCCGGCGCTTTCAGGGCGCCGCTTTCGGCGTCGAACGCAATGTCGGCGCGGGCCAGCGAAAACTGGTCCGGCAGTACCAGCACGCCCAGCGTGTGCAGGATCTGGCGCAGGTGCGGCAGCATCCGCAGGCCGCCGAACGTTCCCGGCGTGGCGGCCAGGATGGCGGCAACCTTGCTCTGGTAGGGCACCCGACCCGATTCACCCTGCCATTCGCGTGATACCCAGTCGATCGTGTTTTTCAGCAGCGGTGGGATTGAGCTGTTGTATTCCGGGCTCGCGATCAGCAGGGCGTCATGCTCCTTGAACAGGGCCTTGAGCCGCAGCGCATTGTCGGGCAGGCCGTCGCGGTCTTCCAGGTCGCCGTTGTAGAGCGGCAACGGGTAATCGGCCAGGTCGATCAGAGTGACGTCGCCGCCCGCGGCGCGGGTCGCGTCCACCGCAGACCGAATGAGTTTTCGGTTCCAGGAGTCGCGGCGGATGCTGCCGGAAAAGGCGAGAATCTTGGGCATGGCGTGTCCTTGCATCGAAAAGCAGGTGATGATTGTATCGGGGCCGACACGACGGCCGACGTCCGCACGACGTTCAGGGGAGGTCGAAGCTGATCAGCTCGCTGGGTTCCAGCGCTTCGACGTCGACCGCGGATTCGAAACGGATCGCCACGGCGTCTCCGGCTTCCAGCGGATAGCCCTGCACCTTGACCCGGCCGGTCGCCACGTGCAGCCAAGCGCGCCGACCCGGCGCCAGTTCCAGGGTGACGCGATCGCCGGCCGCCAGCCGGCCTGCGTGGATCGCGGCGTCCTGGTGGATCGTCACCGAGCCTTCGCGGCCGTCGTTCGAGGCAATCAACCGCAGTTGGCCCTGCAGGTCCTCGGGGGCAAAGGCGATCTGCTCGTAGCCGGGCTCGAGCCCGTAGGCATCAGGCTCGATCCAGATTTGCAGCAGATGCACCGGTTCGCTGGACGACGCGTTGTATTCGCTGTGGGCGATGCCATGCCCGGCGCGCATGCGCTGCAATTCGCCGGGGCGGATCACGCCGCCGTTGCCGAGCGAGTCCTCGTGTTCCAGCGCACCTGCCAGCACCCAGGTGACGATTTCCATGTCCTGGTGGCTGTGGGTCGGAAAGCCCGTGCCCGGTGCGATGCGGTCGTCGTTGATCACGCGCAGCGGGCCAAAGCCCATCCAGTTGGGGTCGCGGTAACTCGAAAACGAGAAGGTGTGGTAGCTGTCGAGCCAGCCATGGTTGGCGTGGCCACGTTCGGACGATTTGCGGACGGTCAGCACGATGGACTCCGTTTGTCTGGTTTAGGTTTGGGCGATGGAGTGACTATAGGCGTGGTTTTCGCCCAGTAAAACCGGCACAATTCGATCAGGTCGTTGAAATTTGCGGGGGTGATCGATGCCGACTGGAAAAGCCATGAACACCCCCCCGCTCGACAGGATGCGGCTCGACAAATGGCTGTGGGCCGCGCGGTTTTTCAAGACCCGTAGCCTTGCCACCCAGGCGATCGAGCATGGGCAGGTGAAGCTGAACGGCGACCGAGTCAAGCCCGCGCGTGAGGTGAAACCAGGCGATCGGCTGGCGCTTCGCATCGGCGATGCCGAGTGGATGCTCACGGTGCAGGCCCTGGCCATGCAGCGCGGCCCGGCGCCGGTGGCGCAGACGCTGTACTTGGAGGACCCCGCCAGCCATGCGCGCCGCCAGCAGCAGGCGCACGAGCGCAAGCTGGCCGCCAGCCCGGCCGCCACGATCAGGGGGCGTCCCACCAAGCGCGACCGCAGGCAGATTCACCGCTTCACCGGCGAATGAGTCCGGAATTTACCGGCGGTCCAGCGCCGCAAAGCGCGGGTAAACGCATAGAATCACTGGTTCAGAGAACCGTAATTTATGACCGTTTCCCCTGCTTCGTTCCCGTTCCTGCGCCGGGCCTCGCGCTGGCTGGTGGCGCTGCTGGCGCTGGTTGCTGCGGGCTTTGCGACGGTGGCGGCGTTGATGTTTTTCTGGGTGCTGCCGAATATCGCCGAGCACCGCGATACGGTGGCCAGTCTGATGTCGCGCGCGCTGGGGCAGCGGGTGACGCTGGAAGCGGTGTCGGGCGTGTGGCAGCAGGCGCGACCGGAATTCCGTTTGCGCGGCGTGCGCCTGTACGACCGGCAGGGCCGCCCGGCCCTCTATCTGCCCGAACTCGAGGCCGCATTTGCCTGGCGTTCGCTGCTGTTTCTGGAGCCGCGTTTCAGTCGCATCGAGCTGCAAGGGCTGGTGCTTGGCGTGCGGCGTGCACAAGACGGACATTTCTATGTCGGCGGCATTCCGATCAACCCCGCCGCGCCGGATAGCGGGTTTTCGAGCTGGCTGCTGCGGCAGGGCCAGGTGCATGCCGGCAACGCCACGCTCACATGGCTCGACGAGGTCCGCGCTGCCCCGCCGCTTACCCTGACGGCGGTTGACTTGACACTGACCAACGCGCGGTGGACGCATCGTCTGCAATTGCGGGCCACCCCGCCGTCGGTTCTGGCGCGGCCGCTGAAGATCGAGGCAAAACTGCACGCGCGCTATGTGGACGACCCCAAGACCTGGAATGGCACCGTCGATGCGACGGTGGCTGGCCTGTCGTTCCCGCGCCTTGCCGCCTGGCTCGCGCTGCCTCGGCAACCGCAACAGGGCTGGGGGGCGCTGAACATCCAGTTCGAAGTGGCGCGCGGTGCGCTTGCAGGCGTGGCGGCAGGGCTCGATCTGCATGGCATCGAGGCAGTGCTGGGCGATGGGCTGCCTGCGCTACGGCTGGCACAAGTGCGCGGCCAGGCCGTGTGGCGGCGCGGTCCCGACGGTCAACGCGTGGCGTTCGACAATCTGCGGGTGGCGCGGCCGGGCGCTGCCCTTGGCGCGCCCTTCAACGCGGGCCTGTCGTGGGGGGCGACGTCGCGCGAAATCACGGCACAGGCGCTTAGCCTGGCCGGCTGGCAATCGCTGCTGCCGAGCCTGCCGATGGATGCGGCGCTGCGTGCGCGCCTGCAGACCCTCCAGCCGCAGGGCCGCTTCGAGGTGCTGCGGTTTGGCTGGAACGGGGTGCAGCCGGGCCTGGATAATTTCAGTATCGCTGCCCGCTTCAGCGGCCTCGGCGTGGCAGCGGTCGACAAGCAGCCGGGTGTGTCCAATCTAAACGGGCACATCGAGGGGGATGCGCGCGCAGGGGTTTACGAAATCGACTCGCAGCAGATGAAGCTGAGTCTGCCTGACCTGTTCCACGAAACCTCGTTCGGGATCGACAGCCTGCATGCGCGCGGCAAGTGGGAAACAACACCGCGCGGCCACCGCCTGACGTTGGGCGACCTCGCGTTCTCCAACCGGGACATGGCCGGGACGGCAAAGGGGAACTATGAAATGATTCCGGGTCAGCGCGGCATCATAGACCTCACCGCCCATCTGAGCCGCGCCGATGGGACGGCGG
>JBLMYH010000157.1:0-9109 GCA_050258175.1 Hyphomicrobiaceae bacterium | reverse complement strand
GTACGCGTCAACAGCGCGACGATCAGCGGCGAATCGCTGCCGCAGGCGCGCCATGCCGAATCGCATCCCGAGGAGTCTCCGCTTGCCGCGCGCAATATCGTGCTGGCAGGCACGTCGGTGGTGTCGGGGCAGGCGCGTGCCGTGGTGTATGCCACCGGCATGCGCACCGAGTTCGGCCGCATCGCGCACCTGACCCAGACCGCAGGTGCGGTCAGTTCGCCGCTGCAGCGCGAGATCGTGCGGCTCTCCCGCATGGTGGCGGTGCTTGCCAGTGGCATCGGCGGCGCATTCTTTCTCATCGGACAGGCGCTCGGCCTGCCGTTCTGGGAGAACATGCTGTTCGCCATCGGCATCATCGTCGCCAACGTGCCGGAAGGCCTGCTGCCGACGGTGACGCTGTCGCTCGCCATGGCGACCCAGCGCATGGCGAAGCGCAACGCGCTGGTGCGCCACCTGCCGGCGGTGGAAACGCTTGGTTCGACGACCGTGATCCTGTCGGACAAGACCGGCACGCTGACGCAGAATCGCATGGCGGTCAGGCGCCTGTGGCTGGGGGGCGGTTTCTTCACGCCGCAGGACATCGGGGCGCAGCCGCGCCTGAGCGCGAACCACCTCGCGCTATTCGTGAATGCCGCGCTGTGCCACAACCTCAAGGAATTGAACGAGCGCGGGCGGCATGAATGGCTGGGCGACCCGATGGAAGTTGCACTGGTCGTCATGGGGCGAGAGTGGGCGGGCTCGCTGGAAGGCTTCTACCGGCGCGACGAAATCCCCTTCGATACCGATCGCAAGCGCATGTCGGTGCGTTGCGACACGCCGCATGGGCCGATGCTCTACTGCAAAGGGGCGCTGGAGACCGTGATCGAGGTATGTGATTCCATGCAGCTCGATGGCTTGATCGTCCCGCTCGATCCCGACGTGAAAGCAAAGCTGCTGGCGGCGCAGGACGAGATGGCGGGGGCCGGTCTGCGGGTGCTGGCCTTCGCCCATGCACCGGCGCGGCATGGGCTGCCCGCCGAAGAAGCGGGCATGACCCTGTCGGGCCTGGTCGGGCTGGAGGACCCGCCGCGCCCCGGGGTGGCCGATGCCATCTCACGCTGCGCGGCGGCCGGCATCCGCGTCATCATGGTCACCGGCGACCATCCGCACACCGCACTCGCCATCGCCCGCGAGATCGGCCTGGTGAAGACAAGGCAGCCGGTCGTCTTCAGCGGGGACACGCTGTGTCGCCTGTCGCCGTCGCAATTGCAGCTGGCGCTGGATGCGCCGGAAATCCTGTTTGCCCGCGTCGGGGCCGAGCAGAAGATGCGCATCGTCGAGGTCCTGCAGAAGAAGGGCGAGATCGTTGCCGTCACCGGGGATGGCGTGAACGACGCACCCGCGCTGAAGGTGGCCGACATCGGCATCGCCATGGGAATGACCGGCACCGATGTCGCCAAGGAGGCGGCGGACCTGATCCTACTCGACGACAACTTCGCCAGCATCGTCACGGCCGTCGAGGAGGGGCGGGCAGTGTTCGACAATCTGCGCAAGTTCCTGACCTACATCCTGTCGTCCAACATTCCCGAGATCGTGCCCTATCTCGCTTTCGTGCTGTTCCGCATTCCGCTTCCGCTGACCATCATCCAGATCCTCGCCGTCGATCTGGGCACCGACATGCTGCCGGCACTGGCGCTGGGCGCCGAGAAGCCGGATTCCGATGTCATGCGGCGCCCGCCGCGTGCGCGCAACGAGCGGCTGTTGTCGTGGAGCCTGATCGGGCGCGCCTACCTGTTTCTCGGCGTGCTCGAAGCGGCAGCCGCGATGGCCGTGTTCTTCCTCGTGCTCGATATCGGCGGCTGGCACGCAGGCGAGACGTTGTCCCGAACCGCACCGCTTTATCTGGAAGCCACGACGGCCTGTCTGGCGGCGATCGTGGCGGCGCAGGTGATGAACGTGTTTCTTTGCCGCCACCCGACCCGCTCGATGTTTTCCTTCGGCCTGTCGGCCAATCCGCTCATTCTGCTCGGTGTCGCCGTCGAGCTTGTGCTGCTGCTGTTCATCGCCTACACGCCGGCCGGAAACTGGCTATTCGGCACGGCGCCGGTCGATGCGACAGTCTGGCTCTCCGCCGGGGGGCTGGCGCTGCTGATGGGGGGCATGGAGGAAGCGCGCAAGGCATGGCGACGACGCTCGCCAAGGTGAGCGTTGGGCGATCAGGCGCAAATGACGACGGCTGCAAGTGCGCCGGCAGGCGTTCCGTCTGCGATCCGCCCGGCCTGTGCGAGCGGAAAAACAGGAAACCGCTTCACATCCCGATCAACTGCGCATGCAGGCCGCGTTCCTGGAAGGTATGCAGGAAGCTGGAGGCGCGTGCGATTTCCGAGTCGTAGACCACGACCAGCAGGTGGTTCTTGTTGGCCTGATGCCCCACCGAGATGACACCCCGGTCCCGCCGTATGCCTTGTTCGAGTTCATCCAGCGTGGCCTCGTCGACGTTCTCGTTGAGATGTATGACGACTTCGTTCAATGTTGTGTCCATGGTGTGCTCTCCTGGCTTCAGCGTTGCTCGTGTTGAAGCATGACAGGCATGCCCGGCAGAGCCATCCTCGGTCGGCGCATTGCCTTGCTATCAGGCTAGCAAGTTTGGGGATTTAGGCTATGGCTGGAACGCCAAGCCATGGGCGGATCTTCCGGCAGCCTATCCGTTGAAGCAGGCAGGTCCATGACGTCGCCGGGCGCCCGGGAAAGACGATCAATTGCCGTTGACGACGCAGTTCCGGCCGCGCTGCTTCGCCTGATAGAGCCGTCGGTCCGCCTCCCTGACGAATCCGAGCGGGTCATCCTGATGCGAGGGCGTCATGGTGTTCACCCCGATGCTTATCGTCAGGATCTGGCTGGTCGGTGAGCTTGCGTGTGGGATTTGTTCCTTGAAGATCAGGCTACGGCATCGCTCGGCAATCTTGGCGGCCGATTTCTCATCCGTTCCGGGCAACACCAGTACGAATTCCTCCCCGCCGAAGCGGGCAAAGAGATCCCGTGCCCGGGTGGCAGCCGAATTCAGGGCCTGCGCGACCCGTTTCAGGCAGGCGTCTCCCTCGACATGGCCGTAGCGATCGTTGTACTGCTTGAAATAATCGATATCGAGCAGGATGACCGAGAGCGGCTGGTTGTTGCGCCGGGCAAGGGCCCATTCCTCTTCCAGCACCGCATCGAACATGCGCCGGTTCGCGACGCCGGTCAGGCCGCCCTTGAAGGACAGGGCTTCCAGTTCCTTCTGCAGGATGGCCAGTTGTTCTTCGGTTTTTTTCCTTTCGCTGATGTCGAACATGAATCCGACCAGCGAATCGACTTCGCCGCCCTCGTTGCGGACCACATGCACCACATCGCGAATCCACACCTGGTCGCCGTCTCGGGTCAGGGCGCGATAGTCCGCCTCGTGGTCGGTTCCGGCCTTGGACTGTGCGACGCAGAAATTCACCACCCGCTCCCTGTCTTCGGGATGAATTCTTGCCGCCCAATCCTCCACACTCACCCAGCTTGCCGGCGACCAGCCGAGCAGGCTTTCAATTTGGGGACCGATGTAGGCGAAGCGCATGGTTTGCCAGTCGATCTTCCAGGGGATGGCCTGGGTCGATTCGAGCAGGGTCTTGTAGACCGCGCTGTCGATTTCCCCGTCTTTTGCAGTGTCAGTCATCGTTCATGAATCCAGTCTGCTGGGAGCGTTGTAATTCCAGCGTACATGTTGAAAAAATGCATCCCGCTGATTTCCGCCTGCAAAGAAGCTGCCCCGGGTAGGAGCGCGCAGCCGGCTAGACAGCGTTCCCTGATGTCCACAAGTTCAGTTGATAAGCTTGTGGATAAGCGTCCAAGGTCCAGCATGCAGCGGAAAAATAGTCTAGTGTTCAGAAATTGAGCAGGTGGCCAGATTGCGACGAATGCCTTGCCACACTTCTCCCGGGCGATCAAAAGACAGCAAGCCGCTACTAGCAAGATTGGGACCATGGCCTGCACCCGAAAGGCGCCGAGGCCTGGCATGACAGCAGGGGCCGGATCCTGAATCCAAATTTCCCAACGTCAGCGCCGCTGCCGGCGACAGTCAGTGATCAAGCTGCAGGGCCGCAAGCCGCGCGTAGAGTCCGCCCTGCTTGCGCAGGTCCTGGGGGGTGCCGGTTTCGACGATCCGTCCTCTGTCCATCACCACGATGCGGTCGACTTTCTGCACCGTCGCCAGCCGATGCGCGATGACCAGGGTGGTGCGACCCTGCATGGCAGCGCCGAGGCCTTGCTGCACCAGAATTTCCGATTCCGCATCCAGCGCGCTGGTGGCCTCGTCGAGCAGCAGCAAGGGCGCGCCCTTGAGCATGGCGCGGGCAATCGCAATGCGCTGGCGCTGGCCACCGGAGAGCCGGGTGCCGCGTTCCCCGAGAAAGGTCTGGTAGCCATCGGGCAGGCGCTCGATGAACTCGTCCACCAAAGCGGCCCGGGCCGCCTGGAGGACGTCCGCGTCGCTGGCCGTGGCGCGGCCGTAGCGAATGTTCTCGAGGGCATTGGCCGAAAAGATCACCGGATCCTGCGGCACGATGGCGATGCCCTGGCGCAGGTCGTGCAGGCTCAGTTGGCGGATGTCCTGCCCGTTGAGGCGGATGCTGCCTGCGGACACGTCGTAGTAGCGCAGCAGCAACTGGAACAGCGTGGTCTTGCCGGCGCCGGAAGGCCCGACCAGGGCAAGGCTTTCGCCCGGCCGGATATCCAGGCAGATGTCGTCGAGGGCGTTGACGTCAGGGCGGGCCGGATAGTGGAAGCCGACGTGGTCGAAGTTGATCGCCGCCCGGGCCGGCTGCGCCGGCGCGTGCGGGCTGGGCAGCTCACGGATGGCCGGTTCGGCGTGCAGCAGGTCGAGCAGCCGCTCCGTCGCTCCGGCGGCGCGCATGACATCGCCCCATACTTCCGACAGAGTGCCGACGCCGCCGGCCACCAGCGCCGCGTACAGGACGAAGGAGGCCAGCTGGCCGCCGGTCAGGGTGCCGTCGTGCACTTGGCGGACGCCGATCCAGAGTACGAAGATGATCGTCCCCATCACGGCGGTGATGATCAGGGCGGTGAGCGCGGCGCGCACGCGCGTGCGCCGGACCGCGGCGACGAAGCTGGCTTCGGTGCGCGCCGCGAAGCGCCCGGCTTCCTGCCGTTCCTGGGTGTAGGCCTGCACCGTGGGCATGGCGTTGAGAATTTCACCGGCCAGGGCCGAAGCGTCGGCGATGCGATCCTGGGATTCCCGCGAGAGCTTCTTGACCTTGCGGCCGATGGCGAGGATGGGCAGCGCCAGCAAGGCCATCAGGCCAAGGTTCAGGGAAAACAGGTGGAAGCTGGTGACGGCCAGCATGATCATGCCGCCGACGAACTGGAACAGGCTGCGCAAGCCCATCGAGACCGAACTGCCGACCACGGTCTGCACCAGCGTCGTGTCGCCCGTCAGCCGGGACAGCACTTCCCCGGTCTGCAACGTCTCGAAGAATTGCGGCGACTGCGACAGGACATGCGCATAGACGGCGCTGCGCAGGTCGGCCGTCGCCCGTTCGCCTATCCACGCCACGGTGTAATAGCGCGCCGCCACGGCGAGCGCCCAGATGCTCGCCAGCCCGAACAGGGCGATGAAATGCCCGTTCAGGCTCAAGGCGCCGAGCAGGCCGCCGCGCGGCTGTGCCGGTTTGCCGAAGCCCAGGTCGATGAGGTCGCGAAACGCCAACGGCACCAGCAGGATCGTCGCGGAAGCCAGGCACAGCAAGACGAAAGCCAGCGCGATGCGCGACCGGTAGGGGCGCAGGAAGGGCCACAGGCCTTTCAGCGCCGACAGGGGACGGGGACTCGCCGGCGGCTTGCGGGTGTCGTGATTCATTTCCATGGTCGTTCATCTCGATGCAGCCTGCGCCGGCCCGGGCCAGCGCTCCGCGATCGCGGCTGGCTGCGCCCCAACGCTCGGGCAGCTGCAATGGCGTCCCGCGGCGGTCGAACTAGAATAGGTTGACATCATCCGGACCTGGAGTCGACGGCATGCCCGATACCCCGCGTTACCCGATAATCTACGTCCGCGGCTACGCGATGACAAAGTCGGAGATCACCGAAACCACGTCGACGCCCTACATGGGGCTCGAGCTTGGCTCGACCAAGGCGCGCCAGGCGTGGGACGGCGCGGTGCGCAAGGTCTTCTTCGAGTCGCCCATCGTTCGCTTGCTGAAGGCGGGCTACAGCGACATCTACCGGGAAGGCTTGCAGATCGAGTCCGGGCCGATTGCGCCGCAGAGCGTCATCATCCATCGCTACTACGACGTGGCCGATCCGGATTTCGGCTCCGGCAAGGTGCCCTCGATCGTCGACGCGGCGAAGGGGCTGAGCGACCTGGTTTTGCGCGTGCGTGATCAGGTCTGTTCCGGCGGGCAGATGAGGCCCGAGGACTTCAAGGTCTACCTGGTGGCGCATTCGATGGGCGGCCTGGTCTGTCGCTGCTTCCTGCAGAACAGCGCGGCGGGCAGTGATGCGGCGCGCAAGCTCGTCGACAAGGTCTTCACCTACGCCACGCCGCACAATGGCATCGAGATGGCCGGGATGAATGTTCCGGCGTTTTTCGGCCTGTGGGACATGAACAACTTCAACCGCGACGAAATGAGGAAGTATCTCGACATCAAGGACAACAACGTCGGGGTCAACTCGCTCGACGGAAAATTCGACCCGCGCCGGTTTTTCTGTCTGGTCGGAACGAACAGCAAGGACTATGACGTGGCGCGCGGCGCCTCGCGGCTGCTCGCCGGCGAACTGAGCGACGGGCTGGTGCGCATCGAGAACGCCTATGTCACGGGTGCGCCGCGCGCCCACGTGCATCGCAGCCACAGCGGCCCCTACGGCATCGTGAATTCCGAGGAAGGTTTCCAGAACCTCGCCCGTTTTCTGTTCGGTGACGTCAGCGTCGATGGCGTGCTGGCGATCGAGGCGCTGCCCCTGCCGCCCACGACCCTGCTGCAGAAACTGCTCGGAAAAAAGATCGGCTATTACTTCGAGGTCGTCGTCGCCACGCGCGGCGCGCTCGACTTCGACCTGACCCGGCGCACGGTGGCCAACAACAGCGCCATGCTGCGGTCGCGGTCCGAGCTCTTCGATGACGACGGCACGCTGAAGGCCGACGCGCGCCAGCCGCATCTGTTTTCCACCTTCCTCGATCTGTCGAAGCGGCCGCCCGGAAGCGAGGAAATGATGTTCACGGTTCAGCTTGCCGTATCGATGATCACCTATGCCGGCGAGGACACGCCGAGCGACGACCACTTCGTTCCGGGTGAGTACCTGTTCCGCGACACGATCGTGATCAGCGCCACCCCACCGCCGGACAAGTCGGCGTCCTGGCAGGTCGGTTTCGTTCTGGCCGACAGTGCCTGGTCGGCAAAGCGGGAGCCCGCAGCGGGACAGACGGACGAGCAGGGGCAGCCCTATGTCGCGATTCCCCTGCAGAACGACAAGGGGTTCAAGGCGACGTTGCGGCTCTACGGCTCGCACTGGGCATAGCCGGACGGGGCGGACGCGGGTCAGTGGGCGCCGCTGGCCGCAACGGCGGCGCCGTGCCGGGGCGGGCGGGCCAGCCAGACCAGCAGCATCAGGGCCACAAAGAAGCAGCCCGACAGCCAGAAGATGTCGTTGGTCGCCAGCAGCACCGCCTGCTGGCTGATGATCCGCTCCAGCAGGGCCGGATCGGTGGCCTGGTTGGCGAGCGGGCCCAGCGCGTCGGCGACGGTCGGATCGAAGGCCGAGACGTGCGAGGTCAGGATGCTGTGGTGGAACTCGGCGCGGCGGTCCCACAGGGTGATGCTGAGCGAGGTGCCGAAACTGCCGGCCAGGATGCGGGAGAAGTTCGACAGGCCGGTGGCGCTGGACATCATCTGCGGGGGAATGTCCGACAGCGTCAGCGCGGTCAGCGGCACGAAGAAGGTCGCCACGCCGAAGCCCATCAGCAGGCGCGGAATCACGATGTGCTGGAAGGTGACGTCGGTGTTGAATTGACTGTTCCAGAACGAAACCGCGGCGAACACCATGAAGCTGAAGGTGGCCCAGATGCGCAGGTCGATCTTGTGCATGTTCTTGCCTACGAAAGCGGACAGGAACACCGGCAGGATGCCGATGGGTGCGGCGGCCATGCCGGCCCAGGTGGCGGTGTAGCCCATGTTGGTCTGCAGCCACAGCGGCAGGATCACCACGTTGCCGAAGAACACCAGGTAGCCGCAGCTGAGGATGACCGTGCCCACCAGGAAGTTGCGCTGGCCGAACAGGTGGAAGTCCACCACCGGGTGGCGGTCGGTCAGTTCCCAGACCACCAGCACGCTCAAGGCCACCACCGAGACGACCGCCAGGGCGACGACGAAGCGGGATTCGAACCAGTCCAGTTCGTTGCCCTTGTCCAGCAGGATCTGCAGCGCGCCGATGCCAAGCACCAGCAGGACCAGGCCCACCTTGTCGATCGGCACGACCTGGGTCGCGCTGGAGCGCCTGCCGAGGATGGTCCAGGTCAGGAAGGCCGACAGCAGGCCGACCGGCAGGTTGATGTAGAAGATCCACGGCCAGTTGATGTTGTCGGTGATCCAGCCGCCGAGGATCGGCCCGAGGATGGGCGCGACGATCACGGTCATCGACCAGAGCGCCAGGGCGAGGCCCTTTTTTTCGGGCGGATAGTTGTTCAGCAGCAGGCTCTGCGAAAGCGGGATCATCGGCCCTGCCACCGCGCCCTGCAGCACGCGCGCGGCGATCAGGGAGGGCAGGCTGGGCGCCAGGCCGCACAGCCAGGACGCCAGGGTGAAGAGCAGGGTGGACAACACGAACAGGCGGACGTCGCCGAAGCGGCGCGACAGCCAGCCGGTCAGCGGCAGGGCGATGGCGTTGCTGACGGCGAAGGAGGTGATGACCCAGGTGCCCTGGTTCGGACTCACCGCCAGGTCGCCCGAAATCGCC
Source organism: Hyphomicrobiaceae bacterium (assembly GCA_050258175.1). GTDB lineage: Bacteria > Pseudomonadota > Gammaproteobacteria > Burkholderiales > Thiobacillaceae > Thiobacillus. Next base: position 145 of record JBLMYH010000157.1, on the reverse strand, counting down.
GGCAGCGAGACGTTGGCGATCGACGTGTCGAGTACCTGCATGAAGGTGCCCAGGCTCAGGCCCAGCGTCAGCAGGATCAGCGTGGGGCCGTGTAGCGGCTGATGGGCCATGGTGTCGGGTTCAGCCCCTGCTCTGATGATTGACC
>JBLMYH010000156.1:0-7983 GCA_050258175.1 Hyphomicrobiaceae bacterium | reverse complement strand
TTTTCAGGCGCAGGGGGACGCTGTGAACCGTTCGGATGTTCTGCGTGACGTCCTCGCCGATCTCGCCGTCGCCGCGGGTGGCGGCCTGCGCCAGCACGCCCTCTTCGTAGCGCAGGTTGATGGCGAGGCCGTCGAATTTCAGCTCGGCGGAATACTCGACCTGCGGATGGCCGTCACCCAGCCCCAGTTCCTTGCGCACGCGCGCGTCGAACGCCTGCGCACCGCTCGCTTCGGTATCGGTTTCGGTACGGATCGACAGCATTGGCACCGCATGGCGCACCTTTGGAAACGCGTCAAGCGGTTTGCCGCCGACGCGCTGGGTAGGTGAATCCGTGGTGACGAGTTCGGGATGCTCGGCCTCGAGCGCCTGCAGTTCGCGGAACAGCCGGTCATATTCCGCATCGGGAATGATCGGCTCGTCGAGGACGTAGTAGGCGTGGTTGTAGCGCTCGATCTCCCGGCGCAGCGCAGTGACGCGCGCCAGCACATCGGTCGACGCCATCAGGAGAACAGACGCAGCGACCGCCGGGATCCGGATGGCACGCCGCGCGCTTCCATGCGCTCGTAAATCTGCACGAGCTGGCTGCGGATTTTTTCGATGCCGGTGTCGGTCAGCGGACGCAGGTTGTCGTCCACCAGGATGCCGCCGGTTTCATTGGCGAGCTTGCGGCCGAAGGCCACCATCCCGTCGAACACCTTCAGGCCATCCGGCACGCGCGGCACGTCGAACTGCAGGGTGACACCCTGCGAGGTCTGGCCCTCCACCGCTTCGACGGCGAACGGCTCCGCATCGTGGTTGCACAGGGCGTAAAGCGGCTCACCGCGGCTGTCGAGCAACTGGAACACGCCATCGCCCCCCAGCACCATGCCACTGGCTTCCGCCTCGCGCACGATACGCGTCAGGTTCACCGCACCTTCGCCGCGCGCCACCACGTTGAGACCGATGAGCACATCGACATCGACGCAGAAACGGTCGATGGCCTGGGCGCGCTCGAGCGCGTCGGCCATGTCGTCGCAGGCGAGGCGCAGCCCTTGCGCCTGCGCCGTGGTCTGCAGCGCGCCGCACAGGGCGGCGAGTTGCTCTTCCTGGACGGCACCGTTACGGTCGGCCAGTTGCATGGTGACCACCACCTGCTGATAGTGCATATCGCGCCAGGGCTGGACTTCTTCCCATGCCGTCGCGCCGACCGGCAGGCCGAGCCAGCGTACGGCTTTGCCGAGTGCGCGGGTCTGACTGAAGGCATCGGCGAACACATTGGCCATCACGCCATCGCCGCCGATACGGGCGCGGTACTCGATCAGTTCGTCGTAGGGCGCCGGCGGCGCGACAGGCGGCGCGGCAGACGGCGCGGATACGGGGCGGTGCACGGCGACCGCAGCCGCTGACGCAGCCACCTCGCCCGCCGGCGGCAGGTCGGCGTCGAACTGCATCGGGGGAGCGTCGTCGTCGCCCCCCGCCGCGCCAGCGGAAACCGGCTCCCGCAACGCCGGTTCTACCCGTTCGTGGGTGACGGCAGCGTCCTGCATCAACGCATCGGCCACCGGCCCCTGGAAAGCCGCATCCGCCTGCTTGCGAAAGCGACGTTCCTGCATCCAGTTGAATATCAGCACCGCCGCCACGACGGCCGCGCCAACGGCCAACAGGCCGATCTGCAAATCACTCATTCGTTTTTCCCGACTGAACGGATTGGGCGGGCACTACCCGGACGAACCATTCATCCGGCGCCATCATGCCCAGATCATTGCGCGCGCGTTCCTCGACGGCATCCCGCCCCTGCTTGAGGTCGTTGATCTCGGCCAGCAGGCTTGCATTGCGGGTTTCCAGGCGCAGATTCAACGTCTCCTGGGTATCGATCTTCTGCGCACCCTCCCGCACCCTCAGCCAGCCGCCGTCACCCAGCCAGAGCGGGTATTGCAGCAGCACGATCGCGCTGGCCAGCACCCAGGTCAGCCCCTGGCGGCGGATGCGCGCGATCAGCTTGGGCGCTTTGAGATCAGCCGCGCTGACGGAAAGCATCGCGTCCGGGGTAGCTTGCCGTATCGCCGAGTTCTTCCTCGATGCGCAGCAGCTGGTTGTACTTGGCCATGCGATCGGAACGCGACAGCGAACCGGTCTTGATCTGGCGGGCGTTGGTGGCCACGGCCAGATCGGCAATCGTGGTGTCCTCGGTTTCACCCGAACGGTGCGAAATGACCGAGGTGTAGCCTGCCTGCTTGGCCATCTCGATTGCCTGGAACGTTTCCGACAAGGTGCCGATCTGATTGACCTTGATGAGGATGGAGTTGGCGATGCCCTTGTCGATGCCTTCCTTCAGGATCTTGGTATTGGTCACGAACAGGTCGTCGCCCACCAGTTGCACACGCTTGCCCAGCTTGTCGGTCAGCAGCTTCCAGCCATCCCAGTCGCCCTCGCCCATGCCGTCCTCGATGCTGATGACGGGATATTTGTCGCACCAGGCAGCCAGGTAATCGGTGAATTCGGCGGAGGTCAGCTTCAGGTCTTCGGATTCGAGATGGTAGCGACCGTCCTTGTAGAACTCGGACGCGGCGCAATCGACGCCGATGGCAACATCGATGCCGGGCTGCAAACCGGCTTTTTCGATCGCCTGCACAACCAGCTTCAGCGCCGCCTCGTGCGATTCCAGGTTGGGAGCAAAGCCGCCTTCGTCACCCACGGTCGTCGCCATGCCGGCGTCGTCCAGCAGCTTCTTCAGCGCGTGGAAGACTTCGGCACCGTAGCGCAGGGCTTCGCGGAAGCTCGGCGCGCCGACCGGAATGATCATGAATTCCTGCATGTCGATGTTGTTGTTGGCGTGCGCGCCGCCGTTGATGATGTTCATCATCGGCACCGGCAACGCCATCGGCGCGGCGCCGCCCAGGTAACGGTAGAGCGGCAGTCCAGCCTGTTCGGCGGCCGCGCGGGCGCACGCCATCGACACCGCCAGCAGCGCATTGGCGCCGAGGCGCGATTTGTTCTCGGTGCCGTCGAGGTCGATCATGGTCTGGTCGATGAAGGCCTGGTCCTCGACATCCAGCCCGATGATGGCTTCGCAGATTTCGGTGTTGACGTGCTCGACGGCCTTCAGCACGCCCTTGCCGAGGTAGCGCGACTTGTCGCCGTCGCGCAGTTCGATCGCCTCGCGGCTGCCAGTCGACGCGCCGGACGGGACGGCGGCACGGCCGAGCACGCCGGATTCCAGCAGCACGTCGACTTCAACGGTGGGATTGCCGCGGGAATCGAGAATTTCCCGGGCGATGACATCAATAATGGCGCTCAATTTCTTTTTCCTTAGTTCATTCGCCCACGAGGTTCACGACGGAACACGAATTTTATTTTTCGCGACCAGCGTGTCCTTCGTGGATCAGCTTTTCATCAACTTATGTTCAATAAACCCACGCTGTTTGACCAGCGCGTCGATTTCCTTCATTGTTTCCAGCAGCTCCTTCATCATGCCGAGCGGCCACGCATTCGGGCCGTCGGAGAGCGCGACTTCCGGATTGGGGTGGGTCTCCGCAAACACGCCCGCCACACCCGTCGCCACCGCGGCGCGCGCCAGTACCGGCACGAATTCGCGCTGGCCGCCGCTCGATGTGCCCTGCCCGCCCGGCTGCTGCACCGAGTGGGTAGCGTCGAATACCACCGGGCAACCGGTGCTGCGCATGATGGCAAGCCCGCGCATGTCGGACACCAGCGTGTTGTAGCCGAAGCTCACGCCGCGCTCGCACACCATGATCTGCTCGTTGCCGACTTCACGTGCCTTGTCGACCACGTTCTGCATGTCCCACGGCGCCAGGAACTGCCCCTTCTTGATGTTGACGGGGCGGCCTGCGCGCGCGACGTTCTGGATAAAGTTGGTCTGGCGGCATAGGAAGGCCGGCGTCTGCAGCACGTCGGCCACCGCCGCAACCTCGTCGAGCGGGGTGTCTTCGTGCACGTCGGTCAGCACCGGCACACCGATCTGCCTCTTCACTTCGGACAGGATGCGCAGGCCCTCCTCCAGACCGAGTCCACGGAAGGACTGGGTCGACGAACGGTTGGCCTTGTCGAAGGAGGATTTGTAGATGAAAGGGATGCCGAGAGATGCGCACAGCGCCTTCAGTTGACCAGCGGTTTCAATCGCCAGCTGTTCGGATTCGATCACGCACGGGCCGGAAATCAGGAACAGCGGCTGGTCGAGACCTGCCTCGAAATGACACAGCTTCATTTGGCATGCTCCTGTTGCTGCGCCAGCGCGGCCTTCACGAACGAAATGAACAGCGGATGGCCGTTGCGCGGGTTGCTGGTGAATTCGGGATGGAACTGGCAGGCGACGAACCAGGGGTGAACCGAGGTCGGCAGCTCGACCATCTCGCACAGGTCAGTGCCCGGCGCGCGTCCGGCGACCACCAACCCCTTGGCCTCGAGCTCGGCCAGCAGGGTGTTGTTGACTTCGTAGCGGTGGCGATGACGCTCGACAATACTGGCCGCGCCATAGATCTCGCGCGCCAGCGTGCCATCCTTGAGTTCGCAGGGCTGGCCGCCGAGGCGCATGGTGCCGCCGAGATCTGACTGCTCGCTGCGCTTCTCGACCTGGCCGCCGCGGTCCAGCCATTCGGTAATCAGGCCGATCACCGGATGCGTGGTGGCCGGCTCGAATTCGGTCGATTGCGCGTCGGCCATGTTGGCGACATCGCGCGCGAACTCGACCACGGCGAGCTGCATGCCGAGACAGATGCCCAGGTAGGGCACCTTGTTTTCACGCGCGTAACGGATGGCGGCGATCTTGCCCTCGACCCCGCGTTTGCCGAAGCCGCCGGGCACCAGGATCGCATCCATGGCCTTCAGGCAGTCGATACCGCTCTTTTCGATCTGTTCGGAGTCGATGTAATGAACCTTCACCTTGCTGCGGGTATGCATGCCGGCGTGGGTCATCGCTTCCGACAACGACTTGTAGGATTCGGTGAGGTCGACGTACTTGCCGACGAAGGCGATGTTGACGGTGTGCTGCGGATGCTCCAGCGCATGGACCAGATTCTTCCACACGGACAGATCGGCCGCGCGCGCCAGGATATTGAGCTTGTGACAGACGATCTCGTCGAGCATCTGGTCATGCAGCATCGCCGGGATCTTGTAGATTGAATCGGCATCAAGCACCTCGATCACCGCCTCCGGGCGCACATTGGTGAACAGCGCGATCTTGCGCCGTTCGTCCAGCGGAATCTCGCGGTCGGCGCGGCACAAGAGAATGTCGGGCTGAATTCCGATCTCGCGCAACTCCTTCACCGAGTGCTGGGTCGGTTTGGTCTTCAGCTCGCCGGCGGTCGCGATGTAGGGCAGCAGCGTCAGGTGGATGAAGCAGGTATTTTCGGGGCCGTCCTCGAAGCCCATCTGACGGATGGCCTCCAGGAAGGGCAGCGACTCGATGTCGCCGACGGTGCCGCCGATCTCGACCAGCGCCACGTCGGCATCGCCCGCGCCGTCGCGGATATGCCGCTTGATCTCGTCGGTGATGTGCGGGATGACCTGCACCGTGCCGCCGAGGTAGTCGCCGCGGCGCTCCTTGTCGATCACAGACTTGTAAATCTGGCCGGTGGTGAAGTTGTTGCGCTTGCTCATGCGCGCGCTGGAGAAGCGCTCGTAATGGCCCAGATCGAGGTCGGTCTCCGCGCCGTCGTCGGTGACGAACACCTCGCCGTGCTGGAACGGGCTCATCGTGCCGGGATCGACGTTGATGTACGGATCGAGCTTTAACAGAGTGACACGGATACCGCGCGATTCGAGCAGCGCAGCAAGTGAAGCGGAGGCGATCCCTTTCCCTAGGGAAGAAACCACCCCACCGGTGACAAACACATACTTCGTCATTTTATGAGCGGGGGCGGGTGATGACGGATTCTACTCCATCGCCGATGATGGCTCAATGACGAGGCCGGCTCAACGGCTTGCCAGGCGCCGCCAGGTCGCCGCCACCGTGTCCGGGTTGAGCGAAATCGAGCCGATCCCTTGCGCCACCAGCCAGTCCGCCAGATCCGGGTGGTCGCTCGGCCCCTGGCCGCAGATGCCGACGTATTTGCCCTGCCGCTTGCAGGCGGCGACGGCTTCGGCCAGCAGCTTCTTCACTGCGGGGTTGCGCTCGTCGAAGCCTTCGGCCACCAGGCCGGAATCGCGGTCGATGCCGAGGGTGAGCTGGGTGAGGTCGTTGCTGCCAATGGAGAAGCCGTCGACGTATTGCAGGAAATCCTCGGCCAGCAGCACGTTGGACGGAATCTCGCACATCATGATCAGCCGCAGGCCGCTGTCGCCACGCTTGAGGCCATTGGCGGCCAGCAGCCCGACCACCCTCGCGCATTCCTCCACCGTCCGCACGAACGGAATCATCAGCTCGACGTTGGAAAAGCCCAGTGCCTCGCGCACCTTCTTCAGCGCCCGGCATTCCAGCTCGAACGCCGGACGGAACAGGGTCGAGACATAACGCGCCGCGCCACGCAGCCCAAGCATGGGGTTTTCCTCCTTCGGTTCGTAGCGCTCGCCGCCGACGAGGTTGGCGTATTCGTTGGACTTGAAATCCGACAGCCGCACGATCACCGGCCGCGGCCAGAACGCGGCCGCCAGCGTGGCGATGCCCTCCGCCAGCTTGTCGACGTAGAACGACACCGGGTCGGAATAGCCGGCCGCGCGCCGGTCGATCTCGTCGCGCAGGGCCGGCGGCTGGCCGGCGTAGTCGAGCAGCGCCAGCGGGTGAACGCCGATCATACGCGCGATGATGAACTCCAGCCGCGCAAGGCCGACGCCGTGATTCGGGATCTGCGCGAATTCGAAGGCGCGCTCGGGGTTGCCAACGTTCATCATGAGCTTGACCGGCGGCTCGGGCAGTGTCTCGCTTGCCAGTGTTTCCACCTCGAACGCCAGTCTGCCAGCATAGACCAGGCCGGTGTCGCCCTCTGCGCACGACACGGTCACTGCCTCGCCGTCCTTCAGCACCGTGGTCGCATTGCCCGCGCCGACCACCGCAGGAATGCCCAGCTCGCGTGCGACGATGGCGGCGTGGCAGGTTCGCCCGCCACGGTTGGTAACGATCGCAGCCGCACGCTTCATCACCGGCTCCCAGTCGGGATCGGTCATGTCGGTGACCAGGATGTCGCCTGACTGCACGCGATTCATTTCCGCCGGGCTGGCGATCACCCGCACTTCACCGGCACCGATCTTCTGGCCGATGGCGCGGCCGCTGATGCGTACCTTGCCAGCACCCTTCAGCACATAGCGTTCGATACTGCCGGCACTGCGTGCCTTCACGGTTTCCGGGCGCGCCTGCACGATGAACAGATCGCCGGTTTCCCCGTCCTTGGCCCATTCCACGTCCATCGGCCGGCCGTAATGCTGCTCGATCTGCATGGCCTGGCGGGACAACTCCAGCACCTCGGCATCGGTCAAGGCAAACTGCCGCCGCAGGCCGGGCGGCGTGTCCTCGGTCACGGTCGCGCCGTCGCGCCACACCATGCGGATGGCCTTCCCGCCGAGCTCGCGCCGGACGACGGCGGGAAAACCCTGCGCCAGCATCGGCTTGTGCACGTAGTACTCGTCCGGATTGACCGAGCCCTGCACCACCGTCTCGCCCAGGCCGTAGGCTGTGGTGATGAATACCACGTCGCGGAAACCGGATTCGGTGTCCAGCGTGAACAGCACGCCGGAACAGGCGATGTCGGAACGCACCATGCGCTGGATGCCGGCGGACAGGGCCACGCCGGCATGGGCGAAGCCGTGATGCACCCGGTAGGCGATCGCACGATCGTTGTAGAGCGAGGCGAAAACCTTCTTCACATGCAGCAGCACCGCATCCGCGCCACGCACATGCAAATAGGTCTCCTGCTGGCCGGCGAACGAGGCATCGGGCAGATCTTCGGCGGTGGCCGACGAGCGCACCGCCACCGACACGTCATCCCCGAGCGTTGCATACGCGTTGCGCAGGCCGGCCTCCAGCGCGGGGGGAAGACCGGCTGCCTCCACCC
>JBLMYH010000155.1:0-23559 GCA_050258175.1 Hyphomicrobiaceae bacterium | reverse complement strand
AGGGCGCCGGCGGTGTCGTCGCCGGTGGCCGACAGGGCATACACGGTGCCGAGCGCGCTCACCACGACTTCGCGCGCGGCCATGCCGGGCACCAGCGAGATGCTGATCTGCCAGTTGAAGCCGACGGGTTCGAACACGGCGGCGAGCCCGCGCCCCAGCATGCCGGCGAAGCTATATTCGATCGGCGCGCCGGTCGCGCCCGCGGGCGGCGCCGGAAAGCTGGCAAGAAACCACAGCAGGACCGTGAGCGCGAGAATGATGCCGCCGACCCGCTTCATGAAGATCATCACCCGCTGCCACAGGCCGATGGCGATGTTGCGCAGGCGCGGCCAGTGGTAGATCGGCAATTCCATCATCAGCGGGTGCATGAGGTTGCGCGCGGTGAAGCGCTTGAGCGCCCAGGCCACGAGCAGGGCACCGATGATGCCGGCCACGTAGAGGAAGAACAGCACCAGCCCCTGCAGCTCCAGCCCGCCCCAGATCCTGCGCTGCGGCACGAAGGCGCCGATGAGCAGCGCATACACCGGCAGCCGCGCCGAGCACGTCATCATCGGGGCGATCATGATGGTGACCAGGCGATCGCGCGTGTTGGTGATGGTGCGTGCGGCCATGATGCCGGGAATCGCGCAGGCGAAGCTCGACAGCAACGGGATGAACGAGCGTCCGGACAGGCCGACACCGCCCATCAGGCGGTCGAGCAGGAAGGCCGCACGGGGTAGGTAGCCGGATTCCTCGAGAACCAGAATGAAGAAGAACAGGATGATGATCTGCGGCAGGAATACGATCACGCCACCTGCGCCGGCGATCACGCCGTCGACCACGAGGCTTTGCAGCCAGCCGTGCGGCAGCAGGCTGGCGATGCCGTCGCCCAGCCAGGCAGTGGCCGCCTCGATCCAGCTCATCGGCATTTCAGCCCAGGCGAACACGGCCTGGAAGACCAGAAACAGAATCACTGCCAGCAGCGGCGGCCCGGCCAGCGGGTGCAGCACCACGCGGTCGATGCGATCGCTGGCAAGGTGGGGCACCGTCTTGTCCAGGCCCAGGCCTTGCAGGATCCGGCGCACCACCTCGTGGTCGGCTTCGACATTGTCGGCAGCGGAAGCGCCGTTGCCGATGGCTGCGGCCCGTCTCCAGATGTCCGGCTGGTCGAGCAGGACGAGCAGCGCGGCGGCGCCGTCGGAATTTACCGCGACGGTGTTGACGACGGGCAGACCGAGCGCAGCCGACAAACCGTCGGCGTCGACGCGGATGCCGTTCTGTGCGGCGAGATCGGTCATATTGAGCGCGACCACGCAGGGCAGCCCGAGGCGTTTGACCGCCAGTACCAGGCGCAGATTGCGCCGCAGGTTCGTGGCATCGACCACGCAGACCACCAGGTCCGGGCGCTTCTCGCCTTCGGCGTGGCCGCTCAGCACGTCGCAGGTTACCTTCTCGTCAGGTGAACGTGGGTGCAGGCTGTAGGTGCCGGGCAGGTCGAGCACGCGCAAGTCCTTGCCGGCCGTGGTAGTGAGTTTGCCTTCCTTGCGCTCGACCGTTACTCCGGCGTAGTTGGCAACCTTCTGGTGGCTCCCGGTGAGCCGGTTGAAGAGGGCGGTCTTGCCGCAATTGGGGTTGCCCACCAGCGCGAGCAGCGGCCCTCCGCGATGCACATGGACGATGGCTTGCTTCATGCCGCCGTCCCGTCAGCCGCCGTGTGCTCGAGCGCCACCTGCACGCAGGCCGCCTCGACGCGCCGCAGCGCAAAGGTGGAGGAGCCGACGCGTATCACCAGCGGGTCGCCACCCGGCAAGGCCCGCGTCATCACCATCACCCGCTCGCCGGGAAGGAAGCCGATTTCTTCCAGCCAGTCGCGCCATTCGGGCGCGTTGGCGGGCGGCCTGATCCGGGTGACGGTACAGGCCTGAAGATCGGGAAGCTGGTCGAGGGTGAGGGTCATGAGCTGGCTTTGAGTCGAGCTGGAGGATTGTAAGCCGAGGCGGCGACGGGTTGCGGGTGCGGACGCTGCGGCTGAGCGGGCCGAGCGCGGCGGCGGCCCAGACGGATGTGCAAAACCAGCGCGAGCGGAAGCACAAGGCCGGCGATCCAGTGCAACAGCGGCAGCCAACCGGCATTGTCGTCGCTCGAGAAATAATACAGTGCGTAGCCGGTGGCGGCGAGCCACGCGCTCAGCGCCAGCATCGGCAGGCCGGTGCGCAGGTTCTTCTTGCGGTTCAACGCAAGCCGCATGTGGTTGGTTGCAAGCGAACCGACGGCGACCAGCACCAGCATCGCAGCCAGGCCATGCAGGCGCAGCCACCATTTTTCGAGCGGATGCGTCGCAGGGCCGAAGTCGCCTTCGGTGCCAAGGAAATAATGGAACAGCAGCCACAGGGCGCCGCTCGCCCATAGCAGGAGGAACGCGGCGTAGGCCAGTCGCTTGTGGCGCGTGCCGATGCGGATGACGGGCGCGCTCATGCCGCCTGCTCCAAGGGCAGATCGTGCCATCCGCCCGTGTCGCTGCGCATCGCGCGCGCGCCCTCGATGACGATGGCCTGTGCGCCGAAGCGTGCGAGCACGGCGACTGCGGCGGCGCTGTCGGCAGCGACGACCTTGGTCAGCGCGTCGGCGGTGATGCAGTCTCCCGCCAGCACGGTCACGCTGCGGGTCGTACAGAGTGAACCGCTGTTGTGCGGGTGGCGCAGCGCATCCGGCTGGAAATAGCTGGCCGAGGTGGCGGCTGCGCCGCACTTCAGTTTGGCCAGCTGCAGGCTGTGCGTGGGGTGATGTGGCAGGCGCACGCAGATCGGCGCGGTGTCGTTGCCGAAGCGCGCCAGGTCGCCACCGGCGTTGACGGTGGCGGTGGTCAGACCTGAGCTGGCGAGGCTGGCGAGTGCGGCATCGACGGCATAGCCCTTGGCGATGCCGGACAGGTCGACCAGCAGAGGCCGTGTGTAGCGCACGCGATCGCCGTCGAGTTCAATGGCGCGCCAGTCGGGAGCGGCAGACCGCGGGAAACCCGGATGGCGCGGGAGATGGCCCGATTCGACCAGCCAGCCGGCGACGCTCGGGTCGAACAGCCCCCTGCTCGCACGTGCGAACTCCAGGGCGGCGGCGAACACGGCGGAGGTGTCAGGCGAGAGCGCGACCCAGCCGGTTCGCGCGTCGCGGTTGACGCGTGTCAGTTCGGAATCGGGGGTCTGGAAACTCATTGCGGTGTGGACTGCGGCGACGCGCGCGAACGCGCGATCCGATGCTGCGAGAAACTCCGCAACGTCGACGCCTTCTGCGACGATCTCGACCAGGGTTCCGAGCCAGGGCTGGGCGCGCCGCGAGATCATTTCAGCGCCGCCTCATGAATCGCCAGAACGCGCCGCACGCCTTCGCTGATGTGCTTGCACGATAGCGTGGCGCCGCTGATGTTCTGGATGTCGTCATCGAGTTTCAGCGCCGCGCCGTAGCGCTTGCCGTAGAACTGCGCGCGCCATTTCGGGTTGATGATTTCGCCGCCGTGGGTTTCGCGGTAGTCGAGGATTTCCACGCCGCGCACCGCACCGCTGGCGTCGAGCGCGACTGCGTAGGTAATGAACTCGTGCTTGCCGTATACCTCGTCGAGCACGAACCAGCCGGCCTGTTTGCCGCCAGCCATGACCTGCCAGACAGGTTGTTCGAGGAAGTGCATCCTGACCCCGGCGGTTTTTTCGACAGCGCGCCTTTGCGCTTCGTCGAGCTTGACAGGATGCGAAACGAACCCGCTCGCCTCGGGGAACATCAGTTTCTGCGCGGTCTCGGTCGTCATGTACTGGACGGCGAAGGCGGGCACGGCCGCCAGCAGCGGCACGCACGCGGCGGGAAGGATGAGCCAGTTGGGATGATTCGACATGGCGGCCTCAGAAGTTGTAGCCGAGCTTCAGACGCAGCTCGTTCTTGGTCTTTTCGATCAGGTGCAGGTCGTCGTCGGTCTGGTTGATATATGGCTCGCGCCCGCCTGCCAGCTGGTTGAACCAGGTCAGCGTCGCCCACCATGCCTTGCCGCCGTAGTGGATCGACGGGCCGGCGAACCAGCTCCAGCGCTCCTGGCCGACCTCGGTTTCGAACTCGGTCTGGTATTGCGTTTCAAGCCCGAGGTTCCAGTTCGGGGCGACACGGTACGACAGGCCGCCGCCCAGCGTGAACTCGATTTCCATTTCCGGCTTGGTCGGCCATTCGAAGCTCGCGCCCGGATCACCGGTCAGCGTCTGCATGGCGGCGTCGGCGCTCGCCTGCGTGGCGGCGTCCAGCGGCGAACGCTTGGCGTAGGTGCCTTCGAAGCCGGCGTTGGCGACGGCGACGAGCTGGTCATCGAGGAAGAATTTCTGCAACTGCATGTTGACGTCGAACGAGGTGGTGTCCTTGTCCAGGCCGGAATGCGGGTCGAGCCAGGCGTGGTGCAGTTCGAACATCGCCGACAGGCCGACCGGGGCCATGGCGGCGGAGAGGAAGTTGTACTTGCCTTTCACCTCGATGCCGGAGGGCTTCATGCCATACGACTCCGCGCCCGGTAGGTAGGCATTGATCACCAGGCCGCTGGTGTCGATCGACTGCCCGAGCAGGGCAACCGATGCGGTGAAACGGGAGGTGACGCCGTATTCGTATTCCAGTTCGCCGTCGTAGGCGGAGTATTCGCCCCGTCCCTTGTCCCAGCGGTGGGTCAGCCAGACATAGGCTTCGGATGCGCCTTGTGGCAGGGTTTCTGCGCCCGACACGTAACCGAGCAGATTTTCATCGGCCGCCGCGGGAAACGCGGCAACCAGGGAGAAGGCGGCGGGAATTGTGGCAAGCAGGAATGTCGATTTCATGGGACAGCTTTCTTTCCAGATAGAGGGAGTGGCTGGCTGATTCCATGGAACGGGCTGGCTGGTTGGGAAACGGAGTGGATGGGCGGTGGTCCGCGCGCGAACCGTGGGCGGCATGTCTTAGTTCGCCGATCAGGCGCAGGCAGGTTGCGCGCCCGGGGATGGCGCAGCCTGACCAGGCCGCAAGCAGAAGCAAGGCGGGATGCATGGCTTCTTTTCCGAGGGATGGGACGGTTGCAGGCCGGCCTACTTGGTCAGGATCAGCTTGCCGTTCCGGGTGACGCGCAGCCGGTAGATTTCACCGCTGTGGTCGATCAGGATTTCCTGACCACCGCGGAATAAGCTTTCTGTCGGCACCGGCCAACCCTGTGAAGGCGTTTGCTGCGCGGACCTTTCCAAGGGGCGAGAGGTGGCGGAAGCGTGGAAGGGGCTGTCGGTGCATATGGGATCGGCGTGCATGGTCTGAAATTGGGAGGCTCTTGATTTATCGTTATGCGAATAATAACGATTCTCATTGGCGTGTCAAGCACGGTGATCAGCCAATTCGCACTTATCAACGGATCGCCGCCCGGTCAGGAAAGCGGGAGGTGCGCGGTGTAGTGGCGACGCAGCAGCGGCTCGGCGGCCAGTACTTCGGGTTGCAGGGTGACGTGGCGGATGCCGTGACGCGCATCCAGGCACTCGCGCGCGGCGCAGAGGAGGCGCGGCCAGTCGGACAGGTTGCGGATTTCGAGGTGGGCCGACAGCGCGATGCTGCCCGACGACAGCGTCCACACGTGCAGGTCGTGCACACGCAGCACGCCGTCGAGGGCGGCGAGATCCTGGCCCACGACATCGAGCCGGACATGGCCGGGCACGCCCTCCATCAGCACATGCACCACCTCGCGCAACAGCCGCAGTGCCGAGACGAGAATCAGCGCAGCCACCAGCAACGACAGCAGGGGGTCAATCGGCGTCCAGCCGGTGGTGACGATGACGACGCCGGCGCTGATCGCGGCCACCGAGCCCAGGATATCGCCCAGGACGTGCAGCAGCGCGGCACGGCTGTTCAGGGTGTGCTCGCCGCGGCTCAGGACCCAGGCGACCAGCATATTGATGCCCAGACCGATGCTGCCGACGCTGATGACCGTTCCGCCGGAGACCGTGTGGGGCGTGCCGAAACGATCGACTGCCTCGTGCACGATGTAGCCGAGCAGGACCAGCATCAGCAGGCTGTTGAACAGCGCGGCCAGAACTTCGGCACGTACCAGCCCATAGGAATGGCGGAAACTGGGTGGGCGGCGCGCCAGCCAGGCGGCGGCGGCCGCCAGTCCCAAGGCGGAAGAATCGGTGAACATGTGCGCCGCGTCTGAGAAGAGGGTGAGCGAACCCGACCACCAGCCGGCGAGGGCCTCGACGCCGGCGAACGACAGCGTCAGCAGCAGGGCGACGATCAGCTTGCCGTTGCCTTCTGCGTGCGTCGTGTGGGCGTGCCCATGCGCGTGCGCGCTGTGGTCGTGATTATGAGCGTGCACAGTAGTCCGTCGGGTCGATCTGCAGGTTGAGGTCGGCGCTATCCAGTCCCAGGCCTGCGATGTGATGCAGTGCATTGGCGTAGCGCGTCGATTCGCGCAACTGCGTCAGGGTCGGCGGGTGCGGGTGGCCATGCATGCGGGCCAGACGTGCCCGCGAAAGGGCGGGCCAGTCCACCTTCAGCGTGGCCAGCACTTCGTCGGCCAGATCGGGGCGGTTGCATACCAGCGCCATGTCGCAGCCGGCTTCGAGGGCAGCGGTCACGCGTTCGACCACCCCGCCGGCCACTGCAGCGCCCGCCATGCAGAGATCGTCGCTGAACACGGCGCCGTCGAATTCGAGTTGTTGCCGCAGCAGCTTTTGCAGCCATATGCGCGAAAACCCCGCCGGAAGGGCGTCGACCTGCGGGTAGATCACATGCGCTGGCATGATCGCAGCCAGTCCGGCCTCGATCATCAGCCGGAACGGCACCAGATCGGCGACGGCGATATCGGCCAGGGTGCGGCTGTCGACCGGGATGTCGACGTGCGAATCCGCCACCACGAAGCCGTGGCCGGGGAAATGCTTGCCGCAGGCCGCCATGCCGGCGTCCTTCATGCCCAACATCAGCGCCTGCCCCAACTGGAACACGGCGTGCGGGTCGGCGTGGAAGGCGCGGTCACCGATGACCGACGAGGCGCCATAGTCCAGATCGAGCACCGGCGCGAAGCTGAAGTCGATGCCGTGCGCGCGCAATTCGCTCGCCAGCACGTAGCCGGCTTCGCGCGCCAGTTCGCGCGCGCGTTGCGGCTGGCTGTTCCAGATTTCGCCGAAGGTGCGCATCGGCGGCAGGCGGGTGAAGCCCTCGCGAAAGCGCTGCACCCGGCCGCCCTCGTGGTCGACGCCGATCAGCAGCGGCGCGGATTTCAGCGCATGGATCTCGGCAGTCAATGCGGCGAGTTGGGCCGGGTCGCGGTAGTTGCGGGTAAACAGGATCACCCCGCCGACCAGCGGGTGAGCGAGGCGGCGGCGGTCGTCGCCGGTCAGTTCGGTTCCTGCCACGTCGAGCATCAAGGGGCCGAGCGTCATATTGCCTCCAGAATCACATAAGCCAGCACGAGATCGCCCTCGTCGGACAGGGACACATGATGCGCGGTCACCCCGCGTGCCGCGAGCCAGGCATCCAGTTCAGGCGCACATTGCAGGAAAGGTTTGCCGAGGGCGTCGCGCAGCACGGCGATGTTGCGCAGCGCGACCGGCGCACGCAGGCCCGTTCCTGCCGCCTTGGCGAAGGCCTCCTTGGCCGCGAAGCATTTGGCCAGAAAGCGCGCCGGGTCATGGCTGGCGCGATAGCCCGCGTGCTCAGCCGGGGCGAGGATGCGGTCCGCGTATGCTTCGCCGAAGCGCGCCAGCCCACTGCGGATGCGCCCGGCGTCGAGGAGGTCGGTGCCGATGCCGTGGATCATGGCGACACCTTAACCGGCAGGCCTGCGTCACGGATCTTGTCGGCGAACGCATCCAGCCATGCGGCGGGGAGTGCCGACAGGCGGCTGGCCTGCGGCTGCATCGAGGGACGCGCCAGGCCATAGAGCAGCACGCCCTGCACCGGTATGTGCTGCTGCAGGATGCGCCGCACCGCGGCCAAGTAGGCCGCCTGCTCGACCTCCGAGGGCGGTGCGCCGTCCAGCGCGAACACGCAGGTCTGCAGCCAGGTCGGGCACAGGCGCGCGGCGACGCCCAGACGCTCGAACTGCTTGTCCGGCGCGATGCGCGTCTGGTTGATGGTGCGCATGCCGCTGGCCGTCGCGCTGTCGAGCTTGAACCATACCTCGCCGTTCAAGGCCGCCATTTTTCGCAGGCCATCCTGGACGCGCGGCCGGTCGGCCAGGCTGCCATTGGTGATTAGCACCAGCTTGATCTTGCCGACCAGGTCGAAGTCCGCCATCACCCGGCCGATCAGTTCGATGATCTGGGGAAAGGCCCTGGCGCTGGTCGGTTCGCCGTTGCCCGACAGCGCGATGTCGTTCAGTCGCCTGGCCCCTTCGGGCACGCGCGTCTGCATGAAATCGCCGTGGAGGATCGCGCCGAGCTGGACGCGCAATTCAGTTTCCAGTTGCGCCAGATCGATGTCCGGCGCGGCGCCGCGCGTCAGATCCGGCACCTGGCAATACATGCATGCCCAATTGCAGGCGTTGTTGGGATTGAGGTTTACCCCGACCGATACCCCGCCTGCCCGGCGCGAAACGACGGGATAGACGTACGTCATCCCCGCGCTGTCGCGGTCATGGTTGGATGGGGTGAGTTGGGCTGACACGTTGCAGGGCGGGTGTTGTGCGAACGTCTCATTCTACTTGAGCAGGGATCGAACCGGACCCCGATTCGGCTTCACGACAAGTCCGACGGGTCAATCCGCGCCGCGCGGCTTCCACATCAGCACCGTGTAGCGTTGTAGTCCAAGCTGCTTGCGCTTCGGGTCGTACACTGGATAGACGAGCTGCCGGGTCTGGTCCGGCGCGCCGAACAGGGTCCGAGCCGCGGCGGGGCAGGCGAGCGTGTCGGACTTGCCGAAACTCAGGCTTCCGCATACTGCAACCTTGTTGCCCGATTTCAGCGCGCGGGCGTCGATCCAGGGGGATTGCCCGAGATCAGTGCCGGCGAGATCGAAGCCGTACAGACCGTGCGGATGGTCGGGGGAATAGAAGCTCAGGATGTAGGGCAGGGGAAACGTCCCGGCCGCGTATTCGATGGGCTGGGCATACGCATCGCGGTACAGGCGCGTCACGTCCTCGGCGATGCGCTGCGGAAGCGCGTAGGCCGGATGCGCGGGATAGGCGCGATACTGCTTCTCCCAGATCGCCGCCGCCGCGACCGCCAGCAGAAGATAGACCAGGCCGAACCAGAAGATGCGTCGGGCGAGTGTCCCGCTGTCGAGGCGAGGCGGGGTCAAGTCGACCAGCGCCCAGCCGAGAAACAGCAGGGCGGGAATCAGCCAGGACGATACGGGGCTGATCCCCTGCACCAGGGCAGCCAGCACGGTCAGCACCACGCTCAGCACCAAAATTCCCAGACCCAGCCGGGGCGGTCGCGGCGCGTCGCCGAGCGGGCCTGCGGGGAGGCGAACGAGGCTTCCACCCCAGGCCCGCAAGGCGACGCCACTGAACCCAAGGGCACCTGCCAGGGCAACGACATACGCCTTGACGCCATCGGCCTCGTCCACGGCTTCGTGCGCGGCATGCATGTAGTGCAGGCTGGGCCAGGCATGCTGGATGGACCAGGCGAGATGCGGCGAAACCAGCAGCAGCGTCGTTGCGCCGGCGATGGCCGTGCCTTTGAGCAGGGAAGGCAGGGGCGGCCGCAGGGTGAACAGGACGGCTAGGCCGACCGCCGCGATAAGCACGAGCGCGTAGTATTTGGTGAGCAGGGCTGCTGCGGCGAACACGCCGGCAAGGATGAACCAGCGTGCGCGACCCCGTTCGAGCGCGTGCAGCAGGCTCCAGACGAAGCCGGCGACAAAGGGGAGCAGCGCAGTGTTGGCGTTGTATTTGAAGCCGCTATCGGGGCCGAAATGGGTGACGAGCGTGGTGAGCACCACGCCGATCAGTACCTTTTCCCAGCCGAGGAAGCGCTTCATCGTCAGTGCCAGCAGTCCCAGCGCGATCGCGAGATTGGTCTGGTTGAGCAGGTAGTAGGCGTTGTCACCGACCGGAAACAGTCTGAACCAGGCCGCGGTGATCCAGCCGAACAGCGGCGGGTGTTTGTTGGTGCCCCATTGCCATTCCATGCCCCAGGCGAAGTTTTCGACCATGTCGGCGCCGTCCAGATAATGGCGGGTCATGGCGAAAATGCCCCACCAGGCGAGACAAAAAACCAGGATGTACAACAGGGTATGCCGTGGACAGGCGCAGTCGGAACAGGGTTTCACGCAGGGGGTGCGCGTCGATGCGCGCCATCAGTGGGCCGGAGGGCAGTATCCGGGTCCCAGATTACGATTGGCTTACAGCGTCGTCCTCAAATCGGAGTTCAAACAGCGCGCCTCCCAGCCTGCTCTTTCCCACGGTAACGACCGCGCCATGCTTGCGTGCAACCTCCTGGACGATGGCCAGTCCCAGACCGCTGCCTTCCGTGGTGCTGCTCTCGGGCGCCCGGTGGAAGCGCTGAAAAATCAGCGGCAGTTCCGCTTCGGGGATGCCGGGGCCGCTGTCGGCCACGGCAAAGCTAGGCGGGAAAGCATGGGCGGACGTGGTCACCGTTCCCCCTTCCGGCGTGAACTTGAGCGCATTTTCCAGCAGGTTCTTCATGGCCTCCCTGACCAGCGTGGCGTTGCCGCGTATCGGGATTGCAAGCTCCGGGCCCTCAAAGCCGAGGTCGATCCGCCGGCGGGCCGCCACCGTGACAAAATCGCCGGTCACTTCCCGCGCCAGCTTGGCCAGGTCGAACAGGGCGTGGTTGTTGCTCGCATTCGCTTCCGAGTGTGCCAAGGCCAGCAGCTGGCGCACCAGATGGGCGAGCCGGGACGAAGCTTTTTGCAGTCTGTCGTAGGTGGGCTGGGCGCACGGGCAGGTGGTATCTGCGCGCGCCAGATCGATTTCCGCCGTCAACGCAGCCAGCGGAGTCTTGATCTGATGCGCGGCATCGGCCATGAAGCGCCGCTGATCGTCCTGTACCGCCTTGAATCTCAACAGCAGGTCATTGAGGGCGGTGACGACGGGCAGCAACTCTCTTGGGGTGTCGTCGACAGGAATCGCATCAAGATCCTGGGCCGAGCGATGGGTAATGCGACGGCGCAGTTCCTCGAACGGGTGCAGGCCCCGGCTGATACCGAACCAGATGAGCGGAATGGAAAGAATGAGGGCAATCGCCTGCGGCACGAGTACGCCGCGGAGCAGGTGCAGGGCCAGACGGCCGCGCCTGTTCGTGGTTTCGGCGACCTGGATTTCGAAGCCCGGGAGATCTTCCGGGCTGCCCCTTAACGCAGCCCGTCTCAGGGTCCTGCCGTCCAGCGAAAGATTGCCGAACATGGCGTGCTTGTCGCTGCCCAAGCCCATTCCCATGCGGGTCAGCCGGCGATCCCCAGCAAGCAGTTTCCCGCTGGCGTCGTAAATCGCGAAATAGCGCTGGTCCCGGGCGTCACGGATGAGCAGGCTGAACGCCAGGGAATTCGGATCGATCTTTCCGCTGCTTTCGAACGTAGCCGCTACCAGCTCTTTCAAATCGTCCGTGATTTCCTCGAGGACGAGGTCGCGCTCAGTCTCCGCAAGACGGTAGGCGTTGCGGTAGGTGGTGTAGGCGCTGACGGCCAGCAGCAAGAAAAGCGGGATCAGCAGCCACCCGAGCAGGGTGCGGGTCAGGGTGGGTGCCCTGCGGCGCGATTCAGACGGGTTGGTCATCGGCTGATTCGATCAGATAACCCAGTCCGCGCACGGTGCGGATGGAAATGCCGGCGGGTTCCAGCTTCTTGCGCAGACGGTGGATGTAGACCTCGACCGCATTCGAGCCCACGGCCGAATCCCAACTGGAAATGGCGGAAGTCAGCGCCTGCTTGGAAATGATTTTTCCCGCTTTATGCAGCAGACAGGACAGAACCTCCCGCTCGCGGCTGGAAAGCTCGACCTCTCCGTTATCAAGAAAAACCTGCCGGGTCACGGTGTCGTAGCGCAGCCTGCCCAGATCGAGGCTGGCCGATGCGGCGCCGCCGTGATGGCGCCGGACCAGCGCGCGCAGGCGGGCCTGCAACTCCGCGATGGCGAACGGCTTGGGCATGTAATCATCCGCGCCACTGTCCAGCCCCTCCACCCGGTCGGCAATTGCCTCGCGCGCAGTCAGTATCATCACGGGCAGGTGGCTCCCGCGCTTGCGCAGGCGTTTGAGAACTTCTAACCCATCCATGCGGGGGAGACCCAGGTCCAGCACCAGCGCATCATAGGTTTCGCTGGTGAGGGCGAGATCGGCCGCCACCCCGTCGCTGACCCAGTCGACGCTGTAGCCCTCCTGCCTGCATGCGCGCAGGAGCAGATCCGCCAGCGCGGGATCATCTTCGGTCAGCAGGATGCGCATCGATGCGTGTCAGGAATTGTGTAAGGAGATTGAAAGGCAGTCAGGCGCATTCTGCATCAACCCAAACTGGAAATGTAACCGGATCCGGAATCCGCGATTAACCAATGCGCCAACACGAGCTTCACGCCCATGGTCCTTTCCTGACGCTTGCCGCGGAACGGATCGCGTCCCCGTCAAGAAACGAGCGGACCTTTGCCATTCAGCCACGCGATCGGCTCCCCAGCTTGTCGGTCGTCATTCCATGCTACAACGAAGCGGAGAACTTGAACCGTTTGTTGCCCCGTTTGCAGGGCGTGCTGCAAACCCTGGTGGCAGACTGGGAAGTCATCCTGGTGGATGACGGCAGCCGGGACAACACGCAGGAAGTGTTCGCCTTCTGGTCGGACCAGCCCGGGTTCCAGGCCATCCAGCTGTCGCGCAATTTCGGCAAGGAAGCGGCGCTCACGGCAGGGCTGGAAGCGGCGCGTTGCGAAACCTGCCTGATGATGGACGCGGACCTGCAGCACTCGCCCGACTTGATCGCCGCTATGCTGGATCGATGGCAGCAGGGCTACGACGTGGTCTACGCCGTGCGCGAGCATCGGCGCGACGAGGGTCCGTTCAAGCGCCTGGGCGCCCGCTGGTTTTACCGGCTGGTGAACGCCGGCGCGCGTTTCCAGGTGCCTCCGGATGCCGGCGATTTCCGTCTCATGGATCGGGCGGTGGTCGAAGCCCTGCTCGAATTGCCGGAACGCAACCGCTTCCTGAAGGGTCTGTACGCGTGGGTCGGATTCACGACGTCGGAAATTTCCTACGTGCCGGACGCTCGAGGCAGCGGCCGCAGCGCGTTCAACCCGTTTCATTTGCTACGCCTGTCCTTCGACGGACTGACGGCGTTCACCACCTGGCCGCTGCGCATTGCCAGTCTGGTGGGATTCACGCTGGCCCTGCTGGCTTTCTCTTATGGCGGCTACCTGGTAATTGACTATTTCGCACGTGGCCGCGTCGTACCGGGGTGGACCACAATCGTGGTAGGCCTGATGTTCTTCTCAGGGATACAGCTCATCGGGCTCGGCGTGCTGGGCGAATATGTCAGCCGCATCTTCGAGGAGGTCAAGGGACGCCCCTTGTACGTGGTCCGGCACCGCGCCGGACGCGGCTTGCGGGATGCACAGCCATGAGCGCGGGCTGGAACAGAAAGGAAGCGGGATTGTTCCTGCTCGCGCTGGCCTGGCTTGCGCTGACGCTGGGCGTCAGGCCGCTGGCCTTGCCCGATGAGGGGCGTTACGTAAGCGTGGCCTGGGAAATGCTGACCTCGGGCAACTGGCTCTACCCGACCCTTGATGGCTTGCCCTTTTTTCACAAGCCACCCCTGTTCTACTGGATCACCGCTGCCAGCCTGGGCGTATTCGGCACGCACGAGTGGGCGGGACGGCTTGCACCGCTGTTTGGGGCCGGGGTCGCGGCGTTCACCCTGTATGGTTTCGCGCTACGGCAAAAGGGCAGGACCGTCGCACGCTGGTCGTTGTTGATCCTGGTGACCCAGCCTTTCTTCTTTGGCGGCGCCCAGTTCGCCAATCTCGACATGCTGGTTGCAGGGCTGATCAGCGCCACCATCGTGCTGGCGGCGGAAGCGGGACTGAACGCGGAAAGGAGCAAGCCCTACAAGGGACTGCTTGCGGGCGCATATCTTGGCGCGGCGCTCGGGTTTTTGGCAAAAGGCCTGATTGGCCCGGTGTTGCCGGGGCTGGTACTGGTCGCCTGGCTGGCCTGGAACCGGCGGTTGGGCCTGTTGCGTCAACTGGTCTGGGTGCCCGGCCTGATCGTCTTCCTGGTGGTTGCCGCGCCCTGGATCGTCGCCATGCAACTGCGGTTTCCCGATTTCCTGAATTATTTCTTCGTCTACAACCAGTTCCAGCGGTTCGCCGAGAGCGGGTTCAACAACCCCATGCCGCTCTGGTTCTACCCGCCCGTCATTCTTCTCCTGATCCTGCCCTGGTCCTGGTGGCTGCCGGCTGCCTGGAAGCGGACTGAACGGGATGCCGAGGCGAAGCCGACGATCCGTTCCCTGATGTGGATCTGGCCCGCCGTGATTGTGGGATTCTTCTCCATCCCTTCCTCCAAGCTGGTGGGGTATGTGCTGCCTGTGCTGCCTCCGCTGGCCTATCTGATTGCCGATGGACTGGTGCGCAAATGGGGCGGCACATCGAACCCTCGCCTCCTCAAGGGGTTCGCGATTGTTGCCGGCGTGGTCTGCCTGTCGGCGATCGCCGCCAATAATGTGTTCAACCACAAGACGAACAAGGCCGTCAGCCGCCTGATTGCCGCGCAACGCCAAGGCAACGAGCCGGTGGTGTTCGTGTGGGATCAGTTCTTCGACGTGCCGTTCTATCTGGGGCTGCAACAGCCAGTCCAAATCTTCGATGACTGGAGCCCTGCCAACACGTCCAAGGCGGACAACTGGCGCAAGGCGATGGCCGATGCGGGAAAATTCGACCCGGAAAGGGCCGCGCAGCTGCTGATCGATCACACCCAGCTTGATCGTGTCCTGTGCGCTTCTCCGGTGACATGGGTGATCGCGCCGAAGGGGACGGAGGGTACCGATGCATTTTTGAAGCAGATTGCGCCGTTCGCGACACGCAATGCGACGTCGGTCTGGCGGATTACGCGCAGCGAGATGACGTCTAGGGGCGGATGCCAGCAAACGCCCAGCGACGACTCAGCAGATAAGTTACAACCGCAACGCACAGCAGGATGATCGCCAGCAGGAAATAATAGGGCGCCTGGCTGGTATGCAGCAGAACGGCATAGGCCGATTCGTTGATGGCGAATCCTGCGGCGGACAGCAGCAGGAAGCGGCTGGCCGACTGCAGCACCGGTGCGTCGTGATCCGCGAACGTCAGCAAACGGTGGCCGCCGTAAGAGAACGTGAAGGCGCACATCCAGCCGCCGACGTTGGCGACGAGGGGTGCGAGAAGCATCTTTTCTACCAGCAGAATGACGATCAGAAGATGGACGAGCGCGGCGGCGCTGCCGACCAGTATGAAGACAACCGGACGGTGACGAAGCAAAAACATGAGGGACTCGCCAGGAAAGACTCCTGGTATTTTACGGTATGACGGCGCACCAACCTACGACTATCCCCGCACAGCGCGTCATCAGCGTTTGCGTGGACGACTTCGGACAGCACGAAGGCATCAACCGGGCAGCGCTGGATCTGGCAGGCAGGCGCCGCGTCTCCGCGGTCAGTTGCCTGGTTGACGGATCGGCCTGGCATTCAGGCGCGCGCGTGCTGCAGCATGCGTCCGGGGTGGAAGTCGGCCTGCATCTCAACTTCACCGAGGATTTCGGGCAGGGCGCCTGCCATGCGCTGCCGGGATTGATTGCGCGGGCCTATGCTCGCCTTCTCGATTCCGCGCAAATCCGGGCGGCGATTGAACGGCAGTTCGAGCGCTTCGAGCGGGCCATGGGCCGCCTGCCGGAGTTTGTCGACGGTCACCAGCATGTGCACCAGTTGCCCGTGATACGGGATCAGCTCATCGCAGTCATGAATCAACGCTATGGTTCGGCCAGCAAACCCTGGTTGCGCTCGACGCTTCCGGCGGCAGCCTGCCGGAACGCCGGACTGCCGCCATCCACAGTGCGTAAAGCGCAACTGATCGGCTGGCTGGGCGCGAGCTCATTGCGCGGACTGGCCCGGCGGCAGGGCTATTCGCAGAACAGACATCTTGTCGGCGTCTACGGATTCGAGCTTTCCGAAGCGGGCTACCTGCAGAAAATGAAGGCATGGCTCGATTGCGCGAGCGACGGGGACGTATTGATGTGCCATCCGTCTTTGCCATGGCGAGGCGAGGATCCGCTGCAGGCTGCCCGGAATCAAGAGTACCGGGCGCTATCGAGCGAGGCATTTTCCGCGCTGCTGGAATCCGCCGGACTTGAAATCGGGCCGCGACGAAGCCCGGAAGCATCCCGATGAGAACGGACATGAGGCAAGTAGGCTGGGCAGAACTGGCGGAGGCGGTGAGATTCGAACTCACGGATGGCTTGCACCATCGCCGGTTTTCAAGACCGGTGCCTTAAACCGCTCGGCCACACCTCCACGGCGCGCATTGTAGCGGGTTCACCCTGACTTGTGCGTGACGCGGACCGGCGGAAACGGGCTGACGTGGCTTCGACATGAGATGTCGGATTCTCGTTAGCGTGGCCCTGACGGCTGACGGGGGAGCCGGCCAAAGCCGAATAAAACCAAGGTCTTGACGCGGCGGTTCGACAGGCCGTTGTTTGGCACGGATGGTGCTGGTCAGCGGGGGTCTGAAACACGCTACGCGACCCATGAGCGATTTTTTTGAAATGTTGAGCACCATCACCCGCCGCAGAAAAGCCGAGGGGGGGTCGCCGTTCGCTTCGGTGAGGGCAACGGAGAAATGGCTGAAATCGCTGCATGCGGATTCGGATTACGACGCGCATCACGCGCTGGTCGAAGGCCTCGAGCGCTTCAACGCGGAAAATGAAGCAGCCTCGCTCAGCCGCATGAAATCGCTGCTTAAACTGGAAGAGGCGGGCCTGCCCCTGCAGTCGGGCATCATCGAACAATACGTACGCAACCAGGCCGCGTTCCGCCTCGCGCGTCAGGCGTTGTGGCGCGAGTCGTGGGTGTTCTGGTCGCTGCTGGCGGAAGCCTGGCTCAGTATGCTGAGGCAGGCGTACCGCAATCCGGAGAGCGCCGAGCTCAAGCCATTTGCCGCCGAAATTGCCGCCCGTGCGCTGCGCTATACCGCTCGGGTCATGCGCTGGGACTTTCATCAGGCCCGCAATCCGGCTGCATCGGCCTGGCGCCGCATGCACAAGGTCTACCGCCTGATCGAGCGCGACGGGTTTGCCACGCAGGCGGTGCAGATCGGCGGGCACGCTACCCACTGTGCCCGCGAATATACGCTGGCCGTGTTGATGGGGCTGGTGCATCCGCTCGGCTACCGGGCGCAGGAAATCGAAGCCATTGCCCGGATTCTCGAGAGTTATGAACCCTTGCCTTTGCCTGACACCGTGCCGCAGCGCGATGTGCACACGCACATGGTGGATCTTTCGCTGAGCGAAGGGGCGGCCGTGCTGGAAAACGAATGGGTACAGGGCCGCCGCCTGCGTTACCTTGCCCTCGGTCCTCTGGTCGAATATCTGAAGACGCTCGATCAAGCCACGGCGGAGGTGGATAACGGGCTTACCCGCCAGGTAGCGAGCCTGATCGAGCGCGGTGGCATTCGCCGCGGCCGTCAGCGTACGCACCGCTTCGGCCGGGTGTGGGTGGCGGCGGGCATGGACAAGATACTGGGCGCGCTGACCCATCCCGATTCGCCCAAGGGGCGCCCCGTCCTGGAGCCATGGATGCTGCGCGACGAGAGTACCGAGGGGATGGGGTTCGCCCTGTCCGAGACAGCCGAACTGCCGCATGGCCGACTGGTGGCAGTGAGCTGGGATCCCGCGGAGAACGTCTGGCAATTGCTGGCGATTCGCTGGGACCGCGAGGAGGACGGCCAGCATCTGGTGGGCACGCAGCGC
Source organism: Hyphomicrobiaceae bacterium (assembly GCA_050258175.1). Taxonomy (GTDB): domain Bacteria; phylum Pseudomonadota; class Gammaproteobacteria; order Burkholderiales; family Thiobacillaceae; genus Thiobacillus. The sequence goes on along the minus strand of JBLMYH010000155.1, from coordinate 5,671 downwards.
CTGTCACGCCATCCCAAGCGGGTGGAAGTCTATCTTGAAGCGGAGGTGCCGGGGGCGCCGCGCGAACCGACCACGGCCGTGTTTCTGCCGATGACTCACACCGAGCAGGGCGTGAGCAATCTGCTGATCCCGAAAACGCATTATCAGCTCGGTGCCCCCTTGATGCTGCGCGATGGCGACGTCGTCTATCGGCTGCGTCTGGGCGAGGTGCAGGAAAGCCATGAAGGCTGGCTGCGCGTCGGCATGGACGTGGTTGGGCGGGAGCAGTTTGCCGTCGCCGCCTGACGGCGCGGCGGCTTCAGCGCGTGCGGATGTCGCCGAAATGAAAGGCGAATGAGCCCGCCCGGCGGTCGTCGAAATACTGCTCCAGCGTCGCGCGCACGGTACGGAAGGCGATTTCGTCCCAGGGGATTTCGGCTTCGGTGAAGAGGCGCGCCTCGAGCGACTCGATGCCGGGATGAAAGTCGAGATCGAGCAGCCTGGCGCGGAACATGAAATACACCTGGTTGATGTGCGGCAGGTTATACAGGGTATACAACCCGCCCATCTCGATGCGCGCCCCGGCTTCCTCCCACGTTTCGCGCGCTGCGCCTTCGAGCGTGGTTTCACCATTCTCCATGAAACCGGCAGGCAGGGTCCACAGCCCGTATTTGGGTTCGATGGCTCGCCGGCAGAGCAGCACCTTGTCCTCCCACTCGGGGATGCAGCCCACCACCATCTTGGGATTCTGGTAATGGATGGTGCCGCACTCGGGGCATATATGACGCGGCAGGTGGTCGCCGCTCGGCACGCGCAGCACCACTGCGCTGCCACATTCACTGCAAAAATTCATGCTGCATCCATTCTGTCCGTTCGCGGCACGGTAACAAAATCCCCCCACCCCGATCAAGGGTGAAGCTGGAACCGGGCCGCTCATGCGATTATCATTCAAGGCCTTACCGTAGTTCTGATTGCCATGCGTCCCTCCCACATAGAAACCATCCTCAACCGTGAATTCGAAAGTGCCGCCGACGGTCATCACACGCCGGTGATGCTGTGGGGCCCGCCGGGCGTCGGAAAATCGCAGATCGTTGCCAAGATCGCACAGCAGCATGGCGTGCCGCTGATCGACATCCGTCTGTCGCAGATGGAACCGACCGACCTGCGCGGCATTCCGTTCCGTAGCGGCCAGTTGGTCGAATGGTCGATCCCCTCGGTGCTGCCGGATGCCGCGCGGCACGGCCCCTCGGGCATCCTGTTTCTGGATGAGATCACCTCGGCGCCACCTACCGTGTCGGCGGCGGCCTACCAGCTGATTCTTGACCGTCGCCTGGGCGAATACAAAGTGCCGGACGGCTGGGTGATCTTCGCTGCGGGCAACCGCCAGGGCGACCGCGGCGTGACCTATGCCATGCCGGCGCCCTTGGCAAACCGCTTCACCCACTATGAAGTCGAAGTGAACCTGGACGACTGGGTCGACTGGGCGCACAGCGAAAACATCGACCCGCGCGTGATCGCCTTTCTGCGCTTTCGCCCTGATCTGCTGTTCAGCTTCGACCCGGCGCATACGCCGATCGCCTTTCCCAGCCCGCGCTCCTGGGAGTATGCGCACCGCGCGCTGCAGAAATTCGACAAGACCGACCTGCTGGCCGATGCGCTGATGGCCTGTGTCGGCCAGTCGGCCGGGCTGGAACTGAAAACCTTTGTCGACAACATGGCGCAGATGCCTGACATCGACGCCATCATCGCCGGCGAGCTGGCCGAAGTGCCCGAAGGCATCGACCTGCAATACGGCGTCGCCGCCGCGCTGGTCAGGAAAGCGCTGCGGGCAGCCGACAGCGGCAACGCCGCGGCCGCCTACGGCAACATCCTTAAATACGCGCAGCGTTTTCCGCAGCGCGAAATGGGCGTGATGCTGGTGTCCGACCTGCACCGCGCGGTGGGGCGGCCACTGTTCGCCGTGCCGGCCTTCGCCGAGTGGGCCAACAGCATCACCGACCTGGTTCTTTACGAACACTGATCCATGGCCGACCCGTCCGACGCCGCGCTCGAACCGATCCTCACCAAGCTCGCCGCGGCGCGCACGCGGCTCATCATGGAGCGCCCGTTTCTCGGTGCGCTGGTGATGCACCTGCCGCTGAAGCCCGGCGGCGACTGGTGCAGCACCACCGGCACCGACGCGCAGGCTTTCTACTTCAACCCGAAGTTCATCGACAACCTCAATCTTGCGCAGACACAGTTCGTGCTGGCGCACGAGGCGATGCATTGTGCGATGGGCCATACCCACCGCCGCAGCCATCGGGTGAAGCGGCGCTGGGACGTGGCCTGCGACCATGCGGTCAACCTCATCCTGATCGAGGAAGGCCTGAAGCCGCCGCTGCACGGCATCCTCGCCGACCAGAACTACATGACGCTGTCGGCGGAGGAAATCTACCCGCTGATCCCTGAGGACACGCCGGAAGAGTCCTTCGACCAGCACCTGTTCGACAACGACAACGAATCGGGTTCCAGCCCCGACGAGAACGAGCGCCAAGACAACCCGGACGCCGGCGAGTCGGGCGGCCAGGGCAAGGAGGGCCAGAGCCAGGCCGAGGAACAGCAGGGCAGCGGCAGCCAGGCCTCGCAGAAGCCGAATGAACTGTCGCCCAGCGAGCGCGAGGAGCTCGCCGAGCAGTGGAAGAACCGGCTGGCCGCCGCCGCCCAGGCTGCGCGCCAGGCCGGCAAGCTGTCGCAGTCGATGATGCGCTGGGTCGACGGCCTGCTGGCGCCCAGCCTGCCGTGGCGCGCGCTCTTGGCGCGCTTCTTTGCGGTCAACCAGCGCGACGACTATTCGTGGCGCCGGCCGTCGCGGCGCGAAGGCGACGCGCTGCTGCCGCGCCTGTCGAGCGAAGGCATCGACGTGGTGGCTGCGATCGACACCAGTGGTTCGATCAGCGACGAGGAATTGCGCGAATTCGTCGCCGAACTCGACGCACTGAAAGGCCAAGTGCGTGCGCGCGTCACCTTGCTGGCGTGCGATAACCGCGTGGCGGAACAGGCGCCGTGGGAATTCGAGCCCTGGGATGCCATGCAGTTGCCGGCCGAGATCGCGGGCGGTGGCGGCACCGATTTCCGTCCGGTGTTCGACTGGGTCGAGCACGAAAACCGCAGCCCCAGCATGCTGGTGTATTTCACCGATGCCGAAGGCGACTTCCCAAAATCCCCGCCGAATTACCCGGTGATCTGGCTGGTCAAGGGCAAGGGCCTGGTGCCCTGGGGCGAACGGGTGCAGCTTAATTGAGCGCGCCGCCCGACCGCGTACGTAGCTTCCTCTTTGAGCGGCTCGACATTCGTGGCGCCTGGGTGCAGCTGGGCGCCGCCTGGCGCGAGATGACGGCCGGGCGCGATTACCCCGAGCCGGTCCTTGAGCTGCTGGGCCAGTTGGCTGGGGTGACCACGCTGATCACTGCCAACCTCAAGCAGGCGGGGCGACTGACTTTCCAGTTGCGCGGCGACGGCCAAGTGTCGCTGCTGGTGATGGACTGTGACGAGCAGTTGCGACTGCGCGGCATGGCGCGCGCACCGTCCCAGGTGTCGGCGGGCAGTTTGCCGGCCCTGCTGGGTGACGGCGCGCTGACCCTGACCCTCGACACCGCGGGCATGCGCCAGCCCTACCAGAGCCATGTGCCCTTGCAGGGTGATACGCTCGCCGCGGTATTCGAGCACTACCTCGCGCAGTCGGAGCAGGCGCCCACCCGCCTCTGGCTGGCGGCCAGTCACGAGACCGCTGCGGGCCTGTTCCTGCAGGCGCTGCCGGGCGCTGCCGCGCGCGACGCCGATGGCTGGAACCGGGTGCAGATCCTGGCCGACACTGTGCAGGCCGATGAACTGCTTGGCCTCGGCGCCATCAAGCTGATCGAACGCCTGTTTCCGGAAGAGGATGTGCGCGTCTACGACCCCCGCCCGGTCAGCTATCACTGCCCGTATGATCCAGCTAAGATCTATTCCATGCTGCGCAGTGTGGGCCAAGCGGAATGCGAAGCCATTGTTGCCGAGCAGGGTGAAATACGGGTGCACGACGACATCTGCAATCACGAGTACGTGCTGGACGCAGCCGCGGTTGCGGCCCTGTTTAAATGAAAGGATGCGCGATGCGGACAGGCTGGATGCTGGCAGGACTGCTGGTGCTCTCGACCGGAGTGCAGGCGGAGGATGGGCGTTATCAGGCCCTGCCGCTGGCTGGCGCCGAGGGCGGCCCGGGCGGCGGCAGGGCGCTCATTCTCGATACCCGCGACGGCCATGTATGGATATGGAGCGAAAGCGAGCTTGTCACCGCACCGGATGGCCGCCGCCGCTACGGCTCGGGTTTCATCTATCAGGGAAAACTGCGTCCCGGTACCCGTGCGGGCGAGTTCATCGATCAGCAGGCCAAGTGAGGTACCACCCCTTCCAGCTGTCTGCATACGCATGGGGGGTGGCCGCAACACAAAGAAGCAGCGCGAAGCGGTGATCGCCAGGCCGCTGGCGTACCGGGCCAACGTCCGTTTTTCGGCAAAAAGTCACCCGTCTGCTGCGTTGTGGCTGGCCGAATTCCAGTTTGTGGTAATTGCGCAACGCAAAATTTACGCAATCGAAGAAAATTAATAGATTGTGGTTTTCTTTTGCCGATTTGCTAGAATTCCGCGCGTCGGCTGGATCACAAGTCCCGGACCGATCTCTGGTGTGGGTTTTTATGTTCGTACGTAAGAAATAAAGGGAAATCAAATGAAATATTCCGTCCTCCTGGCTGCTCTGCTGGCTGTTTCCATGACCGCTTGCGGCAAAAAAGAAGAAGCGGCTGCTCCTGCTGAAGCGCCTGCTGCTGCTCCGGCTCCGGAAGCCGCTGCGCCGATGGCTCCCGCCGCTGCTCCGGAAGCTGCTGCTCCCGCCGCTGCCCCGGAAGCTGCTCCCGCTGCTGCCCCGGAAGCTGCTCCCGCTGCTCCCGCTGCTCCCGCTGCTCCCGCTGGCGAAACTTCCAAGTAATTCCTGGTTTCAGGAACGAAGAACCGGCCCTCGGGCCGGTTTTTTTATGCCTGCGTGAAGCGGTCGAGCCGGGTCAGGGCTTCAGCCAGGCGCGGCAGGGGTTGGGTATACGCAAAGCGGACATGGCGCGCGGCGCGATGCTGGCCAAAATCGATCCCGGGCGTGACTGCGACACCTGCCTGATCGAGCAGTTGGCTGGCGAAGGCCTGGCTGTCCGAAGCGAAGCGGCTGCAATCGGCATACAGATAAAACGCGCCCTGCGGCGTCACCGGCATGGCGAAGCCCCGCTCGCGCAAGGCTGGCAGCAGGAAATCGCGTCGGGCCCGCAGCTCGGCCTTGCGGGCTTCGAGTTGTGCCAGCGTGGCGGGTGAGAACGCGGCCAGCGCGGCATGCTGCGCCGGTGTGGACGCTGCCAGAAACAGGTTCTGCGCCAGCCTTTCCAGCGCTGGCATGGCCCAGGCCGGCGCAGCCAGCCAGCCGAGACGCCAGCCGGTCATCAGAAAATACTTGGAGAAGCTGTTGACGACGAACACGTCGTCCCAGCGCGCGGCCGTGTGCTCGTCGCCGTCGTAGGTCAGCGCCAGATAGATCTCGTCGACAATCAGGGCCACGCCCCGCGCGCGGCACCAGTCGTGGATGCGTGCAAGCTCATCGGCGGAAATTCCGGTGCCGGTGGGGTTGGACGGGCTGG
>JBLMYH010000154.1:0-4483 GCA_050258175.1 Hyphomicrobiaceae bacterium | reverse complement strand
GGCGACGAGGTCATCATCCCGGCGCCGTACTGGGTCTCGTACCCCGACATCGTCATCCTCGCCGACGGCAAGCCGGTGATCGTCGAGGCCGGCATCGAGCAGGGCTTCAAGATCACCGCGGCGCAGTTGGAAGCGGCGATCACGCCGAAGACCCGGCTGGTCGTCATCAACAGCCCGTCCAACCCCACCGGCGCGGTCTACAGCGGCGCCGAGCTCGCTGCGCTCGGCGAGGTACTGCGCAAGCATCCGCACGTGCTGATCGCCTCCGACGACATGTACGAGCACATCCGCCTGAACGACGCGCCCTTCGTCAACCTGCTCAACGTCTGCCCCGACCTGTACGACCGCACCCTGGTGCTGAACGGCGTGTCGAAGGCCTATTCGATGACCGGCTGGCGCATCGGCTACGCGGCGGGCCCGGAATCCATCCTGCGCGCGATGACCAACGTGCAGTCGCAGTCCACCTCCAACCCCACCTCGATCTCGCAGGTGGCCGCCGAAGCCGCCCTGAACGGCGACCAGGGCTGCATCACGCCGATGCTCGACGCCTTCAAGGAGCGCCACCGCCTCGTCGTCGACGGGCTCAACGCCATCCCCGGCTTCAGCTGCGTCGACAGCGGCGGCGCGTTCTACGCCTTCCCCTACGTACGCCCGGCGATCCTGAACCTGCTGGCGCGCGACGTCATCGAAGAACCGACCGACATCGCCTTCTCCGAGTACTTGCTGGAGTCCGCCGACGTCGCCGTCGTCCCCGGCTCGGCCTTCGGTGCCGAAGGCTACATCCGCCTGTCGTTCGCCACCTCGCACGCCAACCTGGAGAAGGCACTGAAGCGCATCGCCGCCGCGCTGGCCTAGCGCGCCCGGCGCGGGTAGGCTAGTGGCATGTTTCGACCTTCCGCCCTGCCTTCCCCGCGCGGCTCGCTGAGCTGGCTGCTCCAGCTCGGCTACACCACCCTGCGCCTGTTCAAGCAGAACGGCCTGCAGAACCATGCAGCAGCGACGTCGTTCTATTTTCTGCTGTCGGCCACCCCGCTGCTGCTGCTGCTGAGCTATGCGGTGCAGCTTCTGGAGCACATCGCCGAGAACTCGGTGCCTGCCACCATCCTGATGGCTGCGCTCTACAAGCAGATGCAACTGGAAAGCCTCACCGCGCTCGGCTTCATTCCACGGCAGGCGCAGCTGGCCGCGGGCGGCGTCGGCCTGCTCACCCTGGTGTTGTCGTCACGCGGGCTGGTCAACGCGGTGCACGGCGCGTTCCGGATCATTTTCCCCGCACAGGGCAAGCGCAATGCCGTGCTGTCCTGGTTGCTGCCGCTGATCATTCTGCCGACACTGTTTCTGCTGATGGGCGTGGCCGCGCTGGCGCAGGTGACGCTGACTTTTCTGGCGCAGAACAACTTCATCGGCACCGGCAACGCGCAGGTGCTGCAGGCGCTCAATACCCTGTTCGGCTTTGCCATGGTATGGGCGCTGCTGTTCGCCACCTATTGGCGCCTGCCACGGCAGCACCCGCGTGCGCGCGTCGCCGCAGCGTTCGCGCTGGGCGCCACGCTCAGCCTCGGCGTGCTGCTCGTGCTGTTCGGCGCCTTCTTCAAGGTGGAAAACTACCTCAGCCTCTACGGCGCGCTGGGCGGCGTCGTGTTCGTGCTGATTGGCGCCTATTTCGCCTTCCTGCTGCTCTACCTGTGGGCGCAGGCGCTGTACGCCTGCGGCAAGGCCGACATCACCGCGCTGGAAAAGCTGTTTCTCGCCGCCAGCGGCGAAGGAAGCAGCAAGCTCGAAAGCTACGTCTTCGGCAACGCCCATCGCCTGCTCGAAAAATACGGCCAGGCCCACCCGGCCGGCCATGTTCTGATCGAGGAAGGCGACGACTCGCGCACCGCATACTTCCTCTATGCCGGCCGTGCGGGCGTCTACAAGAACACCGCCGACGGCCGACGGCGGCTGAGCCAACTCAGCGAAGGCCAGTTGTTCGGAGAAATGGCCTATCTGCTGAACGAAAAGCGCACCGCCTCCGTGGTGGCCGAAACCGAATGCACCGTGCTGGCGTTGCCGCCGCATCTGCTGGAAGAGCTGATGCGCCATTCCGCCCCCCTGTCGCGCCGCATCATCGACACCCTCTGCCAGCGCCTGGAACGCATGAACCTGGCGAGCCCGAGCTGAATTGATCAAGCATAGTGTACGGATATACACTATGCTCAAATCAGCCCTCGCCCCGGCGCCTGAACCCGAACGGGGCAAGCCATCGTTGCCAAACCGCTCTAGCTGCAACAAGCCTGGCCCGGAGTGAGGGATGGAGCACACCATGGCCCTGCATTCGCTTTACGTCGATCTCAATTCCTTCTTCGCCTCGGTCGAGCAGCAGCTGCGGCCCGAACTGCGCGGCCGTCCGGTCGGCGTGCTGCCGGTGATGGCCGACACCACCTGCTGCATCGCCGCCAGCATCGACGCCAAGCGCTTCGGTATCCGTACCGGCACCCCGGTGTGGCAGGCCAGAAAGCTGTGCAAGGACATCGTATTCGTGCAGGCCCGCCCCGCCACCTATGTGGAAATCCACCATCGCATCGTTGCCGCGGTGGAATCCTGCACCCCGGTCGGCGACGTGCTGTCCATCGACGAGATGGCCTGCGAGTTGATGGGCAGCGACCGCCAGGAAGCCAACGCCATCAGGCTGGGCCAGCAGATCAAGCAGGCGATCTACGGCCAGGTCGGCGAAGTGCTGCACAGCTCGGTCGGTGTCGCGCCCAACCGTTTTCTCGCCAAGACGGCGTCCAATATGCAGAAGCCGGACGGCCTCGTCGTGATCCGCCAAGAGGAACTGCCCGAGCGGCTGTATGGCCTCAAGCTCGGGGCGCTGACCGGCATCGGCCGCGCCATGGAACAGCGTCTCAACCAGCTCGGTATCCGCACCGTCGAGCAACTCTGCACTGCCAGCAAGGAAACCCTGCGCCACGCCTGGGGCGGTGTCGAAGGCGAACGCTTTTACGCCAAGCTGCGCGGCGAGGTCCAGGCGTCAGCCGCCACGCAACGTTCCAGCGTCGGCCATTCGCACGTGCTCGCCCCCGAACTGCGCGATCCGGCGTCTGCCCTTGCCGTGCTCAAGCGCCTGCTGCACAAGGCAGCGATGCGGCTGCGCCACTACGGCTACTGCGCGGGCGGCCTGGGCCTGCACCTGCATTACCTCAAGGCCGATACCGGCCACGCCCGCTGGGTCGACCAGGCGCGCTTCTCGCCGCACGCCGACACCTTCAAGTTCAACCCCGTACTAGCCGAACTGTGGCAGCGGCGTCCGCCCGACCCCGGCCCCATCCTCAAGGTCGGCGTCACCCTGTCCGACCTCGTCGAACACAGCCGAGTCACGCGCGACCTATTCGACCCTGAGGACCAGCACGAAAATCTCAACAGCGTGCTCGACCAGATCAGCCAGCGCTACGGCCCCAACGCCCTGTACTTTGGGGGCGCCCACAGCGGCCGCGGCGCAGCGCCAATGCGAATCGCCTTCAGCCATGTCCCCGAATTACAGGTGGAAAATGACGGCTGAGGGTTGACCGGATCGCCCGCCATCTCTAGAATGCGCGCTTCCTATTCCCCGATAGCTCAGTCGGTAGAGCGACGGACTGTTAATCCGCAGGTCCCTGGTTCGAGCCCAGGTCGGGGAGCCAAATTCGAAGAGCCTCGCAGCGATGCGGGGCTTTTTCATTTCCTTCTTTCAGACACCAATGTAAGCGCTATGATAGGGTTTTTGAGGCCAAACCCTAGGGCTGGATCATGGTCGTCTATCGGTTGTTCTCGGCAACAGTGAAGAAGGCGTGATCGACTCCTGCTCAGCAACCATTCCGAAAATGCAAGGCTCGATCTCGGTCCTGGTTGATGCAGCCTAGCAGCCCTTCCGCATGGCGCCTCATGGGAAGGGGGCGATTCATGAAGGGTGCGAAATGGGAGATCGAGAAACAGCGGACGGAAATCCGGGTGGGCAAATGAGACTTTGCTGTTGTTTGATGTTGTGTTCGCTGCTTTTCGTATGGCACGACGCCACGGCCCTCGATGCTTCCAATGGCGTAAGGGTGACGCCTCTCGCGAAGGAAACCACCAGCTGGGACGGCAAACCGATCGTCTTTCCGAAGGGGAAAGCGGAAATGACGGCGCTGCTCGTCGAGATCGCGCCGGGTGCGGAGACCGGATGGCACTGCCATGTCGTTCCCAACTTTGCCTATATGCTCGAAGGGACGCTCCAACTGACGCTCGATGACGGGCGGGTAAAATTGTTGAAAGCCGGCGATGCGCTCTCGGAAGTGGTAAACCGATCGCACAACGGGCGGAATATCGGAACCACCCCGGTAAGGCTCGTCGTGTTCTATGCCGGCACCACAGGAACACCTCTGTCAGTTGAGGAAAGGAAGTGCCTGCAGCGGTGAGCTGCAAGGGGCGATTCAATGCTTCGTTGCCGCCCGGAAGCAGCGCGACTTTGCCGTTGGCGCGGCCT
>JBLMYH010000153.1:0-3670 GCA_050258175.1 Hyphomicrobiaceae bacterium | reverse complement strand
TTTTTCGAAGGGCCATGGATGGCCCTTCGAAAAACCTCCGCGAGGACTGCGGACCCGCCGCGCAGCGGCGGGCGCGATGATGGGCTGCCCTTTCTTTTGGTGACTTTTCTTTGAGGGTGTTGCCGAATTATTTCTCAGTGAGGCCACGTAAAAGCCGGCGAGCCTCGGACAGCCATACCCAGCTTTCGGAAACCGACATCAAGCGGTCGTGATGCATCACCAAGCGCCGAGCCCGTTCGAGCCACGCATGGCTTCGTTCAACGATCCAACGCTTCGGCAGCGCTGCATACGCCCTCGTCGGCGTATCGAACAACGGCAACTGCTCTGCCTGCCAGCGTCCAATGTTCCGATTTCCCGGATGACGCACCACCTGTACGGCGATACCGTGGCTGGCTTCGAGTCGCTCAGCACACGTTCCAGCATAGGCGCTGTCCACGAATACCCGCCGGATCGTCGGATACTTCGCGCATGCCTGGGCCATCGCCGGATATGCGCCATCGCGATCCTGCACGCTCGCAGCCGTCACCACGACCGCCAGCACCAGGCCGAGCGTATCGACCACCAGATTGCGCTTGCGGCCTTTGACTCGCTTGCCGGCATCGAAGCCTTTCTCGCCGCCCTGCGGCGAAGTTCGCGTGGATTGCGAATCAAGAATCGCAGTGGATGGAAACTCATCCCGTTCCGCGCGTTCACGCCATCGTTGGCGAAGTCGATCATGCATCTGCTCGAAACGACCTTGCTGGCTCCAGCGACGGAATAGTTTGTAGACCGCATTCCATGGCGGGAACGTCTTCGGCATCAGCCGCCATGAACAACCTGTGCGAACCACGTAGAAACAGGCGTCCACGATCGCTCGGCGCGCATGGACTGCGGGCCTGCCGCGCTCACCGGCATCATCGAAAATGTCCGCGACCATATCCCACTCTGCCTGCGTCAGCGATGTGGCGTACCGATCACGATCCCCTTCGTCTCGATGCCGATCGTTGTAACCGTAACGCGGTGGCCCGTCAGGCGTCGGCTGGACATACCCGCTGACGCCTGGAGGTTTGACCCGTACGATTCCTTCCGTCTTGATCGCCTTGACCAACGTCGGCACGGAAACCGAGGTTCCGGTACGCTCGCGAAGCAATTTCACCAACTCGCCAGCCGTCGACAGTGGATGCTCGAGAATCAACTCCCGCAGTGCCTGCCGTTCCATTGCCTGCATCTTTGGGCGAGGGCCTTTAGGCTTTCGAGCTTCCATCTCGACAACTCAATCCGGGAGTTCGAATTATATGATTTTGGCAACACCCTCTTTGCACAAGCAAAGAAAAGTATGGTCGCGCGAGAGCGCGAAAGCCTTTGAATTTAAATGACTTATTGGGATATTGGGCTGGGCCGATGCAAAGGAAGGCAAGCCCCCTACGCCGCCGTAATCGACGTCCTCACACAATCCCGTCCATTCGCCTTGGCGGCATACAAGGCCTGATCCGCCACCGACAACGCCCCATCCGAATCGGTGTCGCTGCCCGCCTCGACCGTATGCACCCCGATGCTGGCCGACACCCGCAGCCGGTGTTCGCCGCTGACACAAGGTTCCTCGACGAGACGGCGGCGAAGCTGCTCGGCCACCGCCACCGCGGCGCCGAGGTCGTGTTCGGGCAGCACCACCACGAACTCCTCGCCGCCAAAGCGGGCCAGCAGTGCGTTCTCCTGGGGGCGCAGACTCTGGCCGATGCGCTGGGCGGCCCAGCGCAGGCAGTCGTCGCCCACCCGGTGGCCGTAGCGGTCGTTGATCGACTTGAAATGGTCGAGGTCGATCATCAGCAGCGACACCGGGCGGTGCTGCTCGCGGCCCTTCGTCAGCAGGGCCTGGAAGGTGTCGTGGAAATGGCTGCGGTTGTACAGGCCGGTCAGGCCGTCGCGGCGGCTGGAATCGTGCAGCCGGCGATGCGCTTCCTCCAGCTGGGTCAATGCGCTGCGCAGTTCCTGGGTGCGCTGCGCGACTTTCCGCTCCAGCTGCAGGTTGGCTTCGTTGACGATGCGTTCGTTCTCGTTGCGCAGTGCGGCGTAGCGGTAGCCCAGCGCCACCGACAGCAGCAGCATCTCCAGCGCCGAGCCGATCTGCACGCCGTATTCGGTGAACATGTTCTTGGGCAGCAGACCGAAGGCGAGCAGGGTGAAGACGGTGGTGCCCAGCAGGAACATCGACCAGGCCAGCAGGAACAGCCGCGCCGGGGTATAGCCGCGGCGCAGCACCACGAGGGTGGCGACGAAGATCCAGGCCACACCCAGCAGCACCGCGGCCGAGGCCAGCGGCACCGAGATGCGATAGGGCAGCTGCAGCGAGGCCAGGCCGAGCAGCACGAAGAACGCGATCCAGCCCTGGCTCACGCGATTGCCGGCGCGGAAACGCACGGGCAGCTCGAGGAAGGTGCGTGCGAACTGCTGCATGCCCACCAGCGCCAGGCAGATCGACAGCGGCACCGCCTTGTCGGCCAGCCACGGCGAGCGCGGCCAGAGATATTCGAAGCCGAAGCCGTTGAGGGTGAACAGCACCAGCCCGAAGGCGCTGATGTGCAGCAGGTACCAGAAATAGCTGGCGTCGCGCAGGCTCACCCACAGCACCAGGTTGTAGACGAACAGCGCCAGCAGGATGCCGTAATAGATGCCCATGATGAACTGGGCGTCGCGCGAGAGCGAGGTGAAGGCCGAGGGGGTGTAGAGGTCGAGCGGCACCTGCATCGAGCTCTGGCTGCGCACCCGCACCAGCAGCTCGACGGTTTCGCCCAGGGGCAGGTCCAGGCGGAAGTTGGGATGGCGGTAGGGAATGCTGCGCGCGGTGAACGGCAGGCTGTCGCCGCTGCGCATGTGCACCGTGCGCCCGTCGGGGAAGCGGGCGTAGACGTCGATGTGGTCGCTCAGTGCGTAACGCTGGACCAGCATCCAGCGTGGCTCGCTGGGGTTGCGGTTCACGAGGGTGGTATGGAACCAGTAGGCACCGCTCTGGAAGCCGAAGGCGGCATTGCCGCCGGGGACGGGAATGTATTCGCCCCTGCGCACCCGCGTCAGCGCGGTGTCGATGTCGTCGCTGGCGGTGGTGTCGTGGAAATAATCCAGATGCGCGCCGAGGGAGGCCTCGCTGCTGCCGGGCGCGAGCACCAGCGTGCGCGCCTGCGCGCCGGCCGCGAACAGCAGGAGCAGCAGCCAGAGCAGGGCCGCGCCGTACCTTGCGCACACGCTGCGTTGTGCCAACCGCATTACGACCATGACCGCTTCACGTTCATGCTGTCCCCCTGCGCTGGTGCCCTGGGCCGCCGATCACCGCGAACCCGTCGACTCGCCGCCATCTTACTGCAGCTGCCGTCAGGGACTGCTGCCGGTGTCGCCCCGGCAAGGACACGCCGCGGCCGTGGTGGCCGCGGCCCGGCGTCGCCCGGTCCACGGCTGTCGCATAATCCTGCCCGAAGGTCCGGGCGAGCCGGCCGGAGGGCAAGCGTCGTGCGGATGAGGCATCAGGATCGACAACGCGACAACCGGGTGGCTGCGGACGCCGCTGCGGGCACCGTGGCCGTCATGTTGGGCCGTGCGCAGGCCCGCCCTGCGGCCCGCATGCGGGCGCGGGTATGCGCCGCGATGCGCCTGCCTGTGCTGGCTGCGGTGGTTGGCCTGGCCGGTCTGACGGGGCTGC
>JBLMYH010000152.1:0-3986 GCA_050258175.1 Hyphomicrobiaceae bacterium | reverse complement strand
GCCGACCATCTTCGCGCAGCCCCGAGGCTGCGCATGTGCCAGGTGATCTCACCACGGGCATGCGATGTCAGGCGGCTCACACCGCACTGGTGTCCGCTCGCCGAGTCATCCTCATACGACGCGCCATGGAGGTCGCGTCCGTCGCACCGGGGCCCCAAACCCGGCGCGGCACCCGCGACACCGCTCGCCGGTGGGGTCGCATGCCGGAGAGCGCGAAGGAATGCGCCCTCCGGCTTTTTCATGGCGATATCGCATCACTGTCTCATCCGTGCGGTATCCAGGGGCGCGTTGTCGTCGGCAGCTAGAATCGGCGCATGACCGTGTTCTCCGGACCCTCCAGCATGCATCCCGTGACATCAAACGATCCACCCCCCGCCAGCCCCGCCGCCGACGGCTCCGATCACGGGATCGGCCACGACTGTGGTGATCTCGAGGCGTCCCTGCCGCTGTTCCCGCTGGCAACCGTGCTGGTTCCTGGAGCGCCGCTGTCGTTGCGCGTGTTCGAGGCGCGCTACCTCGACCTTGTGCGCGAGTGCGGCCGTCGTGGGAGCGGGTTTGGAGTCTGTCTGATTCTCGATGGCCAGGAGGTGGGCGCCGCCGCGATCCCCGCCCTGGTCGGTACGGAAGCCCGCATCGAGGATTTCGGCACCGGGGCCGATGGTCTGCTCGCCTTGCGCGTGCGCGGTCATCGCCGGTTCCGGTTGCGTTCCAGCCACGTGCGCGAGAACGGGTTGGTCGTCGGTGAGGTGTCCTGGTGCGCTCCGGATCCCGATGATGAGCTGCGTCCGGAGCATGCGGTGCTCGGTCTGGTGGTGCGCAAGCTGTTGGACGAGTTCGGCGGCGAGCATGCGCAGGCGCCCACACGGCTGCTCGATGATGCGGCCTGGATCGGGTGGCGGCTGAGCGAGCTGCTGCCGCTCACCGGACAGCAGCGGCTCCAGTTGCTCGATCTGGACGACCCGCATGCGCGCCTGGATCTGCTCACAGGATTCATGTCCTGACATCCGCATGGGCGCCCCATGCCGTGCGGCGTCTTGCCCTCGGATCCGGTGCGCCCGTCAACCGGTTCAGTCGGTGCCCTGGTCGCGCATCAGGATGCGCAGCGTCGGTGTCCCGGTTTCGGGGTGCGGGGAGAGCCGCGTGGGCTGAGTCCCCATCGCGTCGATCAGGGCATCCAGTGCTTCCCCGCCTGTACCGGCAGCATCCCCGCTGGCGCGCGGCGCCGGGTCGGGCATCCACAGCCCCAGGATCGGCAGCGGCCTGCGGTAGCGCAGTGTCTGGGCGGTACCGACCCACAGGTGCTCGCCGTTCTCGCGCATCGCGGATGCCGGCCACAGCCGGATGGTCAACATGGTCGCGGGTTCCGCCCCTGGACGCCGCATCAGCAACCGTTCCGGACGCGCATCGAGCGAGGCAGGCAGAACCGGCTGACTCTGCGGGGTGAGATCGCTGTCGAGCAGACGGAGGGCGTCTGTCCAGCCGGCTTCCGCCTGCGCGCGCCAGCCGGCAGACTCCAGCTGGCGCTGCAGCTGTGCGGGATCACCCGCCACCTGCACGTTCAGAGGCCAGTGCCCGTTGGTGTCGACGCGGTCGTGATGACCCGGAAGCGTGGCCCATTCCTCGTCCCACCAGGCTACCGTCGTCAGTACACGACCGGGCGGGCCGGGCTGCGCGCGCGCCAGCTGCGGTTCGATCGCGCGCGGGAGGTGCCACAGGGCGGCCACCACGAACGCGCCATAGAACACGAACGCCAGCGGGCGCATCCAGAAATGACGACGCAGATGCCGCCGGTAGGCGATGCCGAGCACCAGCAGCCAGGCCACGCCGAACAGCACGCCGCCGACGATGTCGCTGAGCCAGTGCGCGCCCAGATACAGCCGCGCGAACCCCAGCAGCGCCACGCCCAGGCCGGCCACCATGTAGGGCCACACCCGCTGGCGCCCCGGCAGCTCGCGCGCGATCAGCACCGCGAAAAACCCGAAGACGATGGTGAACAGGGTGACGTCCATCGCCGGGAACCCGAAGCCCGGCGTGCCTTCCGCAGGCCGCGGCATGTCGATGGCCAGTCCGAGGAAGGTGCTGAACAGCAGTCCAAAGCCCACGGCCGCAAGCCAATGGATGGCGGCCGAATGACAGCGTCGCCACAGCAGCCATGCCAGGCCCGCGCCCATCGCCGGCAGCAGCACGTGAAGGTCGCCCAGCGCCGCCAGCGCGGCCAGCGGCCGGTCGGCCAGCGGGGTGCGCAGTTCGAGCATCGCCCGGTGCACCACGTGATCCAGCCCCAGCGAGCCGCCGCCCGCCAGCACGGCGGTGAGCAGAGCGAACCAGCCCCAGCCGATCGCCAGCAGGCAGGCCGCCAGCACCGCAAGCGCGGGGGATTCCGGCCGATGTCGCTGGACCAGCGATGCGCCATAGCGCCCGAGCCTGGGATGCTGCCGGGTCCAGACCAGCGCTCTGGCCAGCAGACGGTCGGCGTGCGCCGCGAACCAGCGGTAGGTATAGAGCACACAGGCCCAGATCAACGCCATCACCAGGAACAGGGCCAGCAGCACCAGCGCGAGCCGGTCCGCGACCGCCGCCACGGCATCGTAGGACGTCCCGAACACCCAGCCCGGCGCGAGGAACACCGCGGCCCAGCTCAGCGCGGCGAAGGCGCTGGCCGGTGCATAGCGCTTGAGCGGCATGTGCAGCATGCCGGCCACCGCGGGCACGAACGGCCGCACCGCGCCGACGAAACGCGCGATCACGATGCCTTTCAACCCGTGTCTGCGGAACAGCAGCTCGCCGCGGTCGAGCAATTGCGGATAGCGGGCGAACGGCCACTTCTGGCGCAGCGCGGGGCCCCAGCGCAGACCGACCCAGTAACTCAGTGCATCCCCCGCGAAGGCGCCTGCGGCCGCACAGAGCAGGGCGTAGGGCCCGTCCACATGACCGAGGCCGATCAGGGTGCCCACCGCGAAGAGCAGCGGCAGTGCCGGCACCACGATGCCGAGCACGATCAGGGCATCGCAGAACGCGATCAGGAAAATCAGCGCCCCCGCTGCCTGCGGGTGCGCGCCGATCCAGACGACCATGGAGTCCAGCCAGGCATTCTGCATCTGGATAGTATGACAGCGGCCCGTGCAGCCTTGCCGCGGGCCGGATGGTGCGGGCCCATCGGCCCAGACCGCATCGCGGGCGCGTCCGCCCTCCGCACGGCAGGCCTGCGCCGGTGAACGACTACAATCCACCGATGCCCTCCCCATCGCCCGCCCAACGTCCTGAAGGTTCCATGCAATCGCCCGTCGGCCATGCGCCCCCCGGCGTGCCGGTCGAAGTCGCTGCGCTCAAGGCCGACAGTTTTGGGCGCATCGCGCTGATGCGCGGCGAGGATGGAGGGCTGTTCGTGCGCCGCGATCTGGCCCATGTGCCGCTGTGGCTGCGGTTGCCGGCCTGGTGGCTGGCGCGCCGCGAGGCCCGCGGGCTTCGGCAGGTCCTGGGCGCGGAGGCCGTGCCGCAACTGCTGCGCTGGGATGGCCGTCGGCTCGACCGCAGTTACTTGGACGGCGCCGCGATGTACCAACGCCCGCCGCACGGCGACCTGGCCTACTTCCGCCTGGCGCGGCGGCGGCTGCAGGCGCTGCATCGGCTCGGCCTCGCGCACAACGACCTGGCCAAGGAGGCCAACTGGCTGGTGCTCGCCGACGGCACCCCGGCCATCATCGATTTCCAGCTCGCGGTGCGCGGGCGCCCACGCGCGCGCTGGATGCGCCTGCTCGCGCGCGAGGATCTGCGTCACCTGCTCAAGCACAAGCGCACCTATTGCCCCGGATCCATCACGCCGGTGGAGCGCCGCGTGCTCAAGCGCACCTCGTGGGTGCGCGAGCTGTGGTTCGCCACCGGCAAGCCCGTCTACCGCTTCCTCACCCGGCGGGTGTTGAAGTGGGAGGACAACGAAGGGCAGGGGCCGAAGCCATGAGTCCACATGTGGGTCCGGACCACACGCC
>JBLMYH010000151.1:0-4086 GCA_050258175.1 Hyphomicrobiaceae bacterium | reverse complement strand
CGCCAACATGAACTGAGAGATGACATCGGGCGGCGTGAAGACCGCGCCGATGACAAATGCACCAACGATGACGTAGGGCCGGATTTCGCGCAGTTTGGCGACCGAGACCATGCCCATCTTCACGAGCAGCACCACGGCGATCGGAACCTCGAACGTGATGCCGAAGGCCATGAACATGGTCAGCACGAAATCGAGATACTTGCCGATGTCGGTCATCACCGCCACGCCCGTTGGCGTGACGCTCACAATGAAATGGAAGACGAGTGGAAACACCAGGAAATACGCAAACGCCATGCCTGTCACAAACAGGACGATGCTAGCGATCACCAGCGGCACGCCAATGCGCTTTTCATGCTGGTACAGCCCCGGCGCCACGAAAGCCCAAGCCTGATAGAACACCCACGGCAGGGCCAGCAGGAAGGCCGCCATCAGGGTGACCTTCATCGGCACAAAGAACGGAGTGGTGATTTCGGTGGCGATCATCTGCCCGCCCTTGGGCAGCGCTGCCAGCAAGGGGCGCGCGAGGAGCGCATAAATGTCCTGCGCCCACGGAAACAGGCAGATAAAGATGATCACCACTGCAAGCACGGCGCGCAGCAGCCGATCCCGCATTTCAATGAGATGCGAGATAAAGGTGTCTTCGATATCGCTCATGCGGATTTACCTGCGCCTTTGCCGTGTGGCGTTTCTACCCCGGCGGGCGGCGCGTGCCCGAGATTCTGGTCTGGCTCATCCAGCGGCAGACTCTGCTGCAGCGCTTGTTCCGTTTCGACCGGTTTCACGGCGGCTTGCTCCGTAACGGCAGGCGGAGCCTCGCTTGCCGCGCTCGCCGTCACGGCCTGCGTGACGTTGTTAACCTCGTTGCGCAAAAAGTCGTCCACCACCGTCGCCTGCTGCTCGACGCCCGACGCCGCCGACTCGACCGAATCCTTGAAACTCTGTCCTGCACGACGTATCTCGTCCAACTGGATCTCGCGGCTGATATCCGATTTGACGGCTGCCACGTAGCGCTGCAGACGACCGTAGAGATGCCCTGCCGTGCGCGCGACTTTGGGTAATCGCTCAGGGCCGATAACGATCAGCGCAACCACGCCGATGACGACAAGCTCAGAGAAACCGATATCGAACATATGAGGCGTTGTGGGTCAGAATTCCGCGGAAAGGAAAGACGGATCGCTAAGTCCTTGCCGTGCGGCACTCAAGATTGCTGTTTGTCCTTCACTTCGGCATCGATGGTGCGCCCGGTCTCGTCCTTTTCGCTCAATTTAGGCGCATCTTCCCTCATGCCCTCCTTGAAACCCTTGACTGCGCCGCCCAGATCGCTGCCGATGTTGCGCAACTTCTTGGTGCCGAAAATCAGCAGCACGATTACCAGAACGATCAACCAATGCCAAATGCTGAAGCTGCCCATGGTGTTTCTCCTTTGATTTAACTGTGCCTGACGGGATCACCCCCGCCAAATACGTGAACGTGAATGTGGAACACTTCCTGGCCACCACCGCGCCCGGTGTTGATGAGCGTCTTGAAACCGGCCTCGAGCCCCTGCTGCTTTGCCAGACGCGGCGCCAGTAGCAGCATCTTGCCAAGGAGCATCTGCTGATCCGAGGTGCAATCAGTCAGCGTCGCGATGTGCGCTTTCGGGATGATCAGAAAGTGCACCCGTGCAAATGGGTGGATGTCATGAAAGGCCAGCAGTTCCTCGTCTTCGTAGACTTTGCTGCCAGGTATCTGGCCTGCGACGATTTTGCAGAAAATGCAGTCACTCATGTCGATTCGCCTTCTCCACCAATCCCGACAAACCTTCGCGACGCGCCAGTTCGTCCAGCACGTCCGCCGGCCTCAGCCCCTTGTGCGCCAGCAGCACCAAGGTATGAAACCACAAATCCGCGACTTCGTAGATGATCTTTTCGGGCTGGTCGTCCTTTGCTGCCATCACGGTCTCGGTCGCTTCCTCGCCGATTTTTTTCAGAATGGCGTCGGTTCCCTTGGCATACAGTTTGGCGACGTAGGAGCTGTCGGGAGAAGCCTGCTTGCGCGCTTCCAGTGTGTCGGCAAGACGGTCAAGAATGTCGCTCATTTGCGGTAGATATCTTCGGGACTTTTCAGCACGGGGCTCGTCGTCACCCAGCGCTCATCTTCCAGCTTCTGGAAAAAACAGGAGCGGCGTCCCGTATGACAGGCAATACCGCCAAGCTGTTCAATTTTGAGCAAGACCACGTCGTTGTCGCAGTCCAGCCGGATTTCGCGGACATTCTGCACGTGGCCTGATTCCTCGCCCTTGCGCCAGAGTTTGTTGCGCGAGCGCGACCAGTACACGCCGCGTCCGGTACGCACGGTTTCCGCCAGCGCCTCGCGGTTCATCCACGCCACCATCAGGATTTCGCCGGTCGCAGCGTCCTGCGCGATCGCCGGGACGAGGCCCTGGGCATCCCATTTGACGGCCTCGAGCCAGCCGCTCACAGGCGCACCTCGATCCCATGCTGCTTCATATAGCGCTTGGCTTCGTCGACGCCGTATTCCCCGAAGTGAAAAATGCTCGCAGCCAGCACTGCATCGGCGCGGCCCTCCTTTACACCATCGACCAGGTGCTGCAAGGTGCCGACGCCGCCGCTCGCAATGATGGGGATATCGACCGCATCGGAGATCGCCCGGGTTAACTCCAGATCAAACCCGCTCTTGGTGCCGTCGCGGTCCATCGAGGTGAGCAGCAGTTCGCCTGCGCCCAGGCTTTCCATCTTTTTCGCCCATTCCGTCGCATCGAGCCCGGTTGCGTTGCGCCCGCCGTGGGTGAAGACCTCCCAGTGGTCGCCGACGCGCTTGGCGTCGATCGCAACCACGATGCACTGGCTGCCGTAGCGGTCCGCCGCATCCTTGACAAGTTGCGGATTTTGAACCGCTGAGGTGTTGATGCTCACCTTGTCTGCACCGGCGTTGAGCAGGCGCTGCACATCGCCCACAGCGCGCACACCGCCACCGACCGTCAGCGGAATGAACACTTCCGAGGCGACCGCTTCGATGATGTGCAGGATCAGATCGCGGTTGTCGGATGACGCGGTGATGTCGAGAAAGGTCAGTTCGTCGGCGCCCGCCTCGTTGTAACGGCGCGCGATTTCGACCGGATCGCCGGCGTCCTTCAGTTCGACGAAATTGACACCCTTGACCACGCGGCCGTTGGTTACGTCGAGGCAGGGAATGATGCGCTTTGCGAGCATGAATTCAAACGCCGAACACGCCGCCGGCCAGTTCATCGGCAAGCTTCTGCGCTTCAGAAAAGTCGAGCGTGCCCTGATAGATGGCGCGGCCGGTGATCGCGCCGATGATGCCGTCCTTGGCCACGGTGGACAACGCCTTGACATCGTCCAGATTGGTGACGCCACCGCTGGCGATGACCGGGATCGACAGCGCCTGTGCCAGTCGCTGCGTGGCCTCGATGTTGACCCCCGTGAGCATGCCGTCGCGACCGATGTCGGTATAAATGACGGCCTCGACGCCGTAGCCTTCGAAACGCTTGGCCAGATCGATGACATCGTGACCGGTGAGCTTGGACCAGCCCTCGACTGCGACCTTGCCATCCCTGGCGTCGAGCCCAACCATCACGTGACCGGGGAACGCATCGCATGCCTCGTGCAGGAAGCCGGGATTCTTGACCGCGGCGGTTCCGATGATGACATAACGCACACCGTCATCGAGATAGCGCTCGATGGTGGCGAGATCGCGAATGCCGCCGCCGAGTTGCACCGGCACCTCGTCACCGACGGCATCAACAATCGAGCGAATCGCCGCGCCATTGACCGGCTTGCCCGCAAAGGCGCCGTTCAGATCGACCAGATGCAGGCGGCGTGCGCCCTGGTCTTTCCAGTGGCGTGCGGTGGCCGCCGGATCTTCGGAGAACACGGTGGCCTTGTCCATTTCGCCTTGTTCCAGGCGCACACAGTGGCCGTCCTTAAGGTCGATCGCGGGAATAATTAACATGGCTAATCAGCAGGGTCGTACAGGGGAAAATTAGGCGCAGGCTGCGCCGGACATATCGCAGGCGGTGTCGCGCTCGCCCGGATTCCAGGTTACAAAGTTGCCTAGCAGCGTCAA
>JBLMYH010000150.1:0-11144 GCA_050258175.1 Hyphomicrobiaceae bacterium | reverse complement strand
ATCCAGCCGAACAGCTTGCGGGTGGACTTGACGTCGAAAATGATCTCGGCCCCGGGATTGCGGCTCAGCACGTCGTCGGCGAACAGCATCAGCTGACGGTCGGGGAAGATGATGCTGCCGTCCTTGGTGACCACGCCTAGGCGGTCGCCGTCGCCATCGAAGGCGAGGCCGATTTCGGCGTCGCTGGTTTTCAGCGCAGCGATCAGGTCCTGCAGGTTCTTCGGCTGCGAGGGGTCGGGATGGTGGTTGGGGAAGTTGCCGTCGACCTCGCAGAACAGTTCTTCCACCTGGCAGCCCATGTCGCGGTACAGCTTGGGCGCGAACGCGCCGGGAACGCCGTTGCCGCAGTCGATGATGATCTTCATCGGCCGCGCCAGCTTGACGTCGGACACGATGCGGGCGAGGTATTCGCCGGCGATGTCGTGCTGGCGGTAGCCGCCGTCGCCGTGCGCAAGGTCGTTGTTGACCAGCCGCTCGCGCAGCTTCTGGATGGTATCGCCCGACAGCGTCTCGCCGCCGAGCACCATTTTCAGGCCATTGTAGTCGGGCGGGTTGTGGCTCCCGGTGACCATCACTGCGCTGTTCGTCCCCAGCTGATACGCGGCGAAATAGGTCATCGGGGTGGCGACCATGCCGAGGTCGACGACGCCGATGCCGGCCTTGCGGATGCCGCGCGCCAGTGCTGCGGCGAGGTCGGGGCCCGACAGGCGGCCGTCGCGGCCGATGCAGATTTCCTGCTGCCCGCGAGCCACGGCTTCGGAACCGATGGCGTGGCCGATGGCTTCGACGATTTCCGGCGTGAAGGTCTTGCCGACGATGCCGCGGATGTCGTAGGCCTTGAAGATTTCCTTGGGGTATTCCACAACGCGCTCCCGGATGGTTGATGCCGCGATTCTACCTTCGGTGCGTGTCGAAGTGCTGCATCAGCCGCCGTGGCAGCCAGTCGATGCTGCCCGGAAAGGGGCCGGACGGGAACGCGACATGGCCGCCGGTGGCGGGCTGTTCGAGGATGACAGCCGGCGAAACGTCCTCAGGAGTAGGCAGCGCCGTTGCCGGCAGGAATGGATCGTTCCGCGCATTGATGACGAGCGTAGGCACGGTGACCGCCTTCAGCAGCGGCTTGGACGACACCTTGAGCCAGTAGTCGTCGGCATCGCGAAAGCCGTGCAGCCGGGCCGTGACCAGGGTGTCGAATTCGCGAAACGTGGCGGCGGCAGCGACCGCCCTGCCATCCAGCACGCCCGGAAAGCGCGCAGCCTTGCGCAGTGCCTTCGCTTTCAGCGTAAGCAGAAAGCGCGCCGTGTAGACCCGGCGGTTGAAGCCGCGGTCAAGCGCGTGGCCAGCCGCAGTCAGATCGAGCGGTGCGGAAACCGCAGCGGCACGTTCGACCAGTGCATGCGCCGCCTCGCCCTGTTCGCCCAGCCATTTCAGCAGCGCGTTGCCGCCAAGCGAGACGCCGACGGCGTAAAGCGGAGCCTCGGCATGCTGCGCCTTGACGTGGCGCAGCATGCAGTCGATGTCTCCGCTGTCGCCGGCAAAATACGCGCGCGGCAGCCGATTGTCCTCCCCCGAGCAGCCACGAAAATGCGCGACGACGCCGTGCCAGCCGCGCGCCCTGACATGCGCCATGAGGTCGCGTGCATAGTGGCTGTCGGCGCTGCCTTCCAGCCCATGGAACAGCACCACCACGGGGGCGGCGGCCCGGCCATTCACCCAGTCGAAATCGAGGAAATCGCCATCCGGCAATTCCAGGCGTTCGCGCCGGTAGACGACTGGCGCGACGCGGATGAACAGGCTGGTGTAGATGGTTTGCAGGTGGCCGCCGGGTAACCAGGCGGGCGCGCGATAAACCGCGTTTTCCGAGGGAAGCATGGCGCGGTGTTTAGCCAGGGGGCCTCGCCCCGGTCAATGCAATACCACAGGTGGCATGCGTGACGGTGGCGTGCCGCCTACCTGCAGCGGCGAAGCATGGTGCAGCACCATGTGCCAGCCGTCGCCTTCCTTGCGGTAGACGTTGGTGGCGAGGATGGGCGGGCGCGGCTCGGTTTCGTGGCCGATGACCAGGTATTCGCGCACGATGCGGATGACCTGGCCAGCCGTGCGCATTTCCTGAGCGAGTTCGACCTGGACGCGGAACTGGCCGGCCGCGTCGAACATGCTGTGCCAGCCTGCTGCGACCGCAGCGCGCCCATTCAGCGGGGCCGCCAGCGGATGGATGCAGGCAATGTCATCGTGCCCCGCCCAGACTGCCATCATGGCGTCGAGCGAGCGCGCCTCGAAGGCGGCATAGAACGCGGCCTCGGCGGCCTCTGGCGTGGGGAAGGTGGATTCGGACATGTTAGGGCTGAGGTGCAACAACCCGCATTGTAGACGGGTAGAGGGCCGAGGCAGGGCGCTACAGCCGCATCGGTCCTGGTTGGAACGATGCGCTAGTGGTGCCCACCGCTGGGTCTGCCTTTCAGGCGATAGAGCGTGCCGCAGTAAGGGCAGAGCGCATCGCCCCGCGCCTCGATGGGCAGATAGACGCGCGGATGAGCATTCCAGTCGGTTTGCTGCGGCGTCGGACAATGCAGGGGAAGATCGCTCTCGCTGACCTCGATGACGCGCTGGGTATTGTCGTGCCGCTCGCTCATGTCGCCCCCGTTTACTTGACCGGGGTCAGCCACTCGGTATGGGCGGCGGAGCGGCCGTGTACGCAGTCGAAATACAACGCCTGCAGCTTGGCCGTGATAGGACCGCGCGTGCCTTCGCCGATCGTCCGGTTGTCGAGTTCGCGGATCGGCGTGACTTCGGCGGCGGTGCCGGTGAAGAAGGCCTCGTCGGCGATGTACACCTCGTCGCGGGTAATCCGTTTCTCGATCACCTGCAGGCCATTCTCCTCCGCCAGCTGGATGATGGTGTCGCGGGTGAGGCCGACCAGGGCGGAGCTCGGATCCGGGGTGTAGAGCTTGCCGTCGCGGACGATGAAGATGTTCTCGCCCGAACCTTCGGAAACGAAGCCGTCGACGTCGAGCAGCAGCGCCTCGTCGTAACCATCCATCTCGGCTTCCTTGTGCGCGAGGATGGAGTTCATGTAGTTGCCGTTGGCCTTGGCCTTGCACATCGTGACGTTGGAGTGATGGCGCGAGAACGAGCTGGTCTTGACGCGGATGCCGTGTTCCAGCGCTTCCTGGCCCAGATAGGCGCCCCACGGCCAGGCGGCGACGATGATGTGGACCGACAGGTTCTTCGCAGAAATGCCCATGGCCTCGGAACCGAAGAACGCCATCGGGCGCAGGTAGCCGGATTCGAGCCCGTTTTCGCGGACCACCGTGCGCTGCGCCTCGTAAATCGTGGCCTTGTCGAACGGCAGCTTCATGCCGAGGATGTGGGCGGAGTTGAACAGCCGGTCGGTGTGTTCCTGCAGGCGGAAGATCGCCGTGCCCTGCTCGGCCTTATAGGCGCGCACCCCCTCGAAGACGCCCATGCCGTAGTGCAGGGTGTGGGTGAGGACGTGGGTGGTGGCGTCGCGCCAGGGAACGAGCTTGCCGTCGTACCAGATGACGCCATCGCGGTCGGCCATGGACATGGTGAAAAGTCTCTTAACGAATGGAAAACGCCAATCTTACCGGATTCCGGCCACGGCGAAGCACCCGGATGAGCGCGTGCGTGTCGCCGCGCGCAAAACGGATCAGATGATGAAAAGCGGGCGCAGTGCGGGCCTTACGCTGACGGCGGCACCCCCCTTGTTGCCATGGCCGTACGGGCGCGCGGCCTTACAGGTAGGATTTGGCTTCCTCGCCGGGATTGGGCAGCCCTGCCAGGCGCCAGGCCTCGCGAGGGGTAGGGAAGAGGTGCTGCATGCAGTCGGGGCTTTCCCCAATGAGGTGGCAGACGTGGCTGAGCGCGGTGACGCTGTTGTGCTTGGAAAACTCATCCCGCAAGGTATGCAGCAGCCCACGCTGCGCTTCGGTGAGCGGACCGAGGCCGTCGGTCTGGGCGATGCGATCGGCCAGGCTTTCACTCCACATCGCAGGGTCGATCAAAAAGCCGTCGGGGTCGAAGACGGCGGTGCCGGGTGTATCGAACCGCGTATTCATGACTACCTCCTGTGGCGGTTACATCCTGAATATTCTGTATAGCACTCTGTCTGCAATCAGCCAGGCTTGAACGGTGCGGCCAGCCGAAGTCGCGGCACTGGGCGTAATCAACGCCAAATTCCTTCGCCCACTGCAGAATGGTCGGGGTCTCGACTTGTTCCGCGACCGTCAGCTCGCCGTAGCCAAGTAGCGCCGCGACCGGGGCTTTTTACGAACAGGCGGCTGCCCTCGCTGTGGCCCGGGGTGCGTATGAGCGAACAGTCGGTTTCGACAGAATCCATCGGCAAATGTTTCAGACACGGGAAGCTGTTGTCAGGCTGCCCTACAGCATGGAGCGCGCGCTCAGCCAGGCCGTTTATTCAGGTTCGAGTTGTCTCACCAGCGTGCGTACCGGTGCGGGCAGCGCCGCATCGAGCGCATCGCCTGGCGGCATCCAGATCTGGCCGGGAAGTGTGCTGTGGCGCGGCGCGAGCTGAAGTTGCACCGGCCGGATATGGAGCTTGAAGTGGGTGAAACTGTGCGTGAGCTGCGGTAGCGCCTGCTGGGTCAGCGCGAGGACGCCGAAGCGTTCGCGGCAATGGCTGGCCGCGTCGGCATCGGGGGCGAGCTCGGGCAGGCTCCACAAGCCTCCCCATATGCCCTGTGACGGGCGCTTTTCCAGCATCAGTTCGCCGCGATCGAGCAGCAGCAGCATCTGCAGGTGCTTTTCGGGCAGCACTTTTTTTGGACGCGGCGCCGGCAGTTCGTCGATGCGGCCTTGCGCGTAGGCGACGCAGTCGTCATTGACCGGACATGCCTTGCAGGCCGGCTTGCTGCGGGTGCAGACGAGTGCGCCGAGATCCATCATGGCCTGGGTGTAGATCTCGATCGCGGCGTCAGGCAATCGTGATTCCGCCAGTTGCCATAATGCGGTTTCGACCCGTTTGTCACCGGGCCAGCCGGCAATTCCGCCATGCCGCGCCAGCACGCGCCTGACGTTGCCATCGAGGATGGCGCACCGCTGGCCGTATGCAAGTGCGGCGATGGCAGCGGCGGTAGAGCGTCCGATTCCTGGCAGCAGCGCGATGCCTGCCGCGGTGGCCGGGAAGGTGCCGCCATGTTCGGCCACGAGGATACGTGCGGTGGCGTGCAGATTGCGTGCCCGGCTGTAATAGCCGAGTCCACTCCACAATGCGAGCACGTCATCCTCGCGGGCGGCAGCCAGGGCCGGCAGATCGGGGAAACGTGCAACGAAACGCTCGAAGTAAGGAATGACCGTGGCGACCTGGGTCTGCTGCAGCATGATTTCAGACAACCAGATGCGGTAAGGCTCGCGGGTGGCCTGCCATGGCAGGGTATGGCGGCCGTGACACCTGTGCCAGCGGACGATTCGGGATGCAAACGATTTCACCCCGGCAGGGTAGCCGGGGTGATGGAATGAAGCAATCGGAACGGGCGGGTGACTCGCATATGGCGAGCCGCGGTGAGCGGGCCCGTCGGCAACAACCCTACGCTCAGGCCTGGCCTAGCTTCTGGCGGAACAGCTTCATCAGCTTGCCGAACGCGGATTCGGTGATCGATTTGCGTTCGACCAGCACGGCCTCGCCGCGGCGCAGCTTGTCGGCCAGGCGGTGCAGGCTGATTGAAAAGCTGTTCATGCCGTCCTGATCCGAGAACAGATAGGTATTCTTGATGCTGCTCACCCAGCCCAGCCGCGCCCAGCGGAAGATGCCGTCCTCGTAGTGGAATTCCACCCAGTCGCCCTTGCCGAGGGCGCGGGCGCGCTGGGTGAATTCATCCTCCACTTCGGGCGCGGCTTCGTTCGCCGTTGCGGCGGGTGCGTTTTCTTGGGCTGCCGGGGCGGCTGTCAGCGCCTCGATTTCTTCGGGACTGATGTCGGGCAGGGGGACCGGCTGGGAATTCGGGCGTACCGCATTGGCGTGCAGAATGACCAGGGTGGCAAAGAAACGGTCGGAGAGTTTCTGCGACAGTTCGATTTCTGCCGCGCCTTCGCGCAGACGTTTCAACAGCCCGGGCAGAATGCGCACCAGCATCAGACGTGCATCCATGTCCACCTTGGGCTGGACGCTCCATATCAGCTCGCGCATGGTTTCGATGTGGCTGTTGAAATGTGCACCCTGCTCGCCTTCGTTGATGTAATCCTGGACGAGTAGTTGCGCCCAATCGCGGCGCAGGAATTCGCGTACGGCGTCCCCCGTGTGCTGGTCCTTGAGCGCACGATTGATGCAGTCATGCACGATGACGGGTGCGAGTTCGGCGCGCTCGGCCTGTCTGATCTGGGCGATATCCGATTGCAGGCTGACGTCTACCGTTTCCTCGAGCATGTCTTCCAGGGTGGAGCCCATGGTCTCCAGCTCTGCCGCAGCAGACTCGAATACGGAAATATCCTGTTCGAAACTGTCGAGCACCCGGCTTACTATCTGTGAAATGGCATCGAGGCGGGCAGTGCCTGTCTCATTGTTGGGCAGGTGAACGGAAAGCGTGGCGATCGCATCGAGCATGCGGCGCACCGGGTGATTCGACAGCGAGAAGAAGTTGCGGTCCAGCATCGCTGCTTTCAGCACAGGAATCTGCAGGCGTGCGATTTGGGCCTTGAGGCGGTCGGGAATGGAGGCTTCTTCGAATACCACGTCGAACAGCATCGCCACGGCATCCACCAGTACGGCATCGAGCGGGCTTGCCGCCTGCATCATGGGACTTTGCTGCAGGCTGCGCAGCACGTTGCTGACGGTGGCGGCTTCCAGCAGGGGGAGTTCGAAGCGTACGCCCCCGGGCAGCATCATGGCGCCGGCTTGCAATTGGCTGAGGGAATCGAGCAGGCTGAATCCGGCAGCCCCCGCCGCGTTGCCCGCGCCGCCGGCATGGCCGCCTGCGCCCGGACTGCCGCCGTGCGCGAGTTGTTCGAACAGTCTGAACATGTCTCCCTCCTGTCCCCCAAGCGCCGGTGCGGCACCAGCGGCACCGGCCGGGGACGAGGTGCCGGCTTGTGCCCGGCGTTTCGCGCCGACCTTGAGGTCGGGCAAGATGCCGACGTCGATCAGATGGCGGTTGATGGCTTGATAGATGTTGGCGAGCTCGGTGGTAAGCACCAGGTCGAACTGGTTCAGCAGTACGACCCGCACATCCTGATCCACCTGCATGCGCGTGATGCCGTCGAGCAACGCTTCGCACAGCGCGCGCGGCCCTAGCGGGTTGTCATTTTCGGCGAGGTCGTTGCGCCCCAGCAGATAGGCGATACGTGCATCCAGGGCGACCAGTTCTTCGGCGCAGTTGTAGCGCAGTCGCGAGGTGGCCTTGTCAACCGCCAGCGTGAGTTCAAAATCGTGGTCATCCATCAGCGACAATTCGAGCGATTCGCCGCCGCCGCTCTTTTCGCGGTGATGCGCAAAATCGTTGAAAGCTTGGCAGTAGGCTTCCTTGCAGGCACTCAGCAATTCGTTGGCCTGTCTGTTGAGGATTCTCTGGGCGCCATAATAAGAATTGCGCGTCTCCAGCAAGGGCGAACGATCGGCCATCGCCAGCAGGGTGTTTTCCATGGCCTCGGTTTGCCGGGTCAGCACGCGGGCCGCGCCCTCGATCAACAGGTCGCGGCTGCCGTGCAGCACCGACAGCGTCTCGGTGGAGACCTGCGATCGGCGTGATCGCTCGAACTGATTGAGGTTAACTACGACTGAATTGTCTGGCATCTCGCGCTCCATTGGGATCACCTCGCGGTATCGGCGGCTGGCCGGCCGGAACGGAGGGCTGGGCGCGTGACGGCGTGCTGCCGGCGGTCCCGCTGTCTCGTCCACCCGCTGTGGTCGGCGAGACCGGTAACTTTGCGTCACCGCCTCGCGGCGGGTTTGCCCTGTTCGGTGGTCGGCGACTGCGCCGAAAAATCGACACATAACCGCATAGCTGGTCTATCGGCCGGGGCGGGGAAAACTTGAGTTGCCGACATCGAAAATTTCATGTCCGGTCAGTCGACGGGCGGGCCATGAGGCGCAGCGTGGCGTTTCCGGTTAGCGACTGCTCCGGAATGCGTGCCCGGGAAGGGATGGAGGGGCCGGGTGCTGGAAGGTCGGGAATGCCGGCAGCGGGGCGCGGGCACCTGCACATCGCAGTGCCGCAGGGCGAACGAATCGAAGCCCTGCGCATCGGGCGAGCGCGACTGCGCAGATCGCGCTTCACGCAGCAGCACTGCGGGGGAGGACGGGGTATCAGGGGCGGTGCCTGAAGCCGGTCAAGGGGAACAAGTCATTGAACCCGAGTCAAGCCGGCAAGACGGCTGAAAGCCATAGCTGGAGCGGGCGAAGGGAATCGAACCCTCCTCATGAGCTTGGGAAGCTCAGGTAATGCCACTATACGACGCCCGCATGGTTCTTGTGCCCTTCGGGTACTCGGGCCCTTCGGGGTAGAATTCGCAATTCTACTGAATTGTCCTGCCGGATAGAAGCTGTGATTGAACTGGTCATCAACGGCGAACCCCGTACTTTCCCTGCCCCGCTCAGCCTGAGCCAATTGGTCGAGTCGATCGATCTGGCGGGCAAGCGTATTGCCATCGAGAAGAATGGCGAAATTGTCCCGCGCAGCCGGCATGCCGACACCTGGCTTGCCAGCGGCGATCGCCTGGAAATCGTCGTCGCCGTCGGCGGTGGCTGATCCGGCCTGTCCCCCTTTTTACGCACCCTAATCTATGGAACCACTCGTCATCGCAGGAAAATCCTATGCCTCCCGCCTGCTGGTCGGCACCGGCAAGTATCAGGATTTCGAACAGACGCGTCTCGCGGTCGAAGCCTCGGGCGCGGAAATCGTCACGGTCGCGATCCGTCGCACCAACATCGGCCAGGATGCTGGCCAGCCCAGCCTGCTCGACGCATTGCCGCCGTCGAAATACACCTATCTGCCCAATACTGCCGGCTGCTATACCGCGGACGACGCGATCCGCACCCTGCGTCTGGCGCGCGAACTGCTCGACGGCCACAGTCTGGTCAAGCTCGAGGTGTTGGGGGACGCCGAATCGCTCTACCCCAACGTGGCCGAGACGATCAGGGCTGCCGAGGTGCTGGTGAAGGACGGCTTCCAGGTGATGGTCTATACGTCGGACGATCCGATCGCCGCCAGGCAGTTGGAAGATATCGGCTGCGTCGCGGTGATGCCGCTGGCAAGTCTGATCGGCTCCGGCATGGGCATCCTCAATCCATGGAACCTGCAGATCATCATCGACCGTCTTTCCGTGCCGGTGATCGTCGACGCCGGCGTCGGCACTGCCAGCGACGCCACTATCGCGATGGAACTCGGCTGCGACGCGGTGCTGATGAATACTGCGATCGCCGGTTCCGGCAATCCGGTGCTGATGGCGTCGGCGATGAAGAAGGCGGTGGAAGCCGGACGCGAAGCCTTCCTCGCCGGCCGGATGCCGAAAAAGGTCTACCGGGCCAGCCCAAGTTCGCCGACCAGCGGCCTCATCAGCGGCGGCAAATAGGCATGACGACCGATTCCGGCGCGCATCCGCGCATCCGTTCCTATGTGCTGCGCGCCGGGCGCGTCGGCTCCGGCCAGGCCCGCGCGCTGGCCGAGATCGGGCCGCAGTTCATGCTGCCATACCAGCCTGCCGTGCTCGATCTTGACGCGGTTTTCGGCCGGTCTGCGCCCCGCATTCTGGAAATCGGCTTCGGCATGGGCGAGGGGCTGGCACAGACCGCCGCCGCCCATCCCGAGAATGACTACCTCGGTGTCGAGGTGCATACGCCAGGCGTCGGCGCGCTGCTCAAGCAGATCGGCGAGCGCGGTCTCGCCAACGTGCGCGTCATCCGGCACGACGCCGTCGAGGTGCTGAACCACATGCTGGCGCCAGCCAGTCTCTCTGGTATCCACATCTTCTTTCCCGACCCGTGGCACAAGAAGCGCCACCACAAGCGGCGGCTGATCCAGCCGCCCTTGGTGAGCCTGCTGGCCAGCCGCATCCGGCCCGGTGGCTACATCCATCTGGCGACCGACTGGCAGGACTACGCCGAGCAGATGCTTGTCGTGCTCGCTGCAGAGCCACTGCTGCAAAACACCGTAGCGGATTACGCGCCGCGCCCCGGCACCCGCCCGCAGACGAAGTTCGAACGACGTGGCATCCGTCTCGGTCACGGGGTGTGGGACCTGGTATTTCGCCGGTCCTAGAGGTTAGCCGCGCCGTGCGGCTATGATGCATGGCATGGATTTCCTCGAGCTCGTCAAGGCAGCGCTTGCGCTGTTCGCCATCGTCGACCCGGTCGGCGTCATTCCGATTTTCCTTCTGGCCACCCAGGGCTACACGCTTGCGCAGAGCCGCACGGCAGCACGCATCGCGGCGCTGACGGTGCTGGGAGTGCTGACGCTGTTCACTTTCGCCGGCGGGGCCATGCTCATGTTCTTCGGCATCCGTCTTGCGGCTTTTTCGGTGGCGGGCGGCTTGCTGCTGCTGTTACTGGCCCTTTCGATGGTGCAGGCGCACGTCAGCCCGCAGCGGCAAACCAAAGACGAGGCGGTTGAAGCCGAGGAACGAGACGCGGTGGGAGTTGTGCCGTTGGGGATCCCACTGTTGGCCGGGCCCGGGGCGATCACCCATGTGATCGTGGCGGCTTCTGCGGCCAAGGGAGAAGTGCTGCATAAGGTTGCCCTGCTGATCCCGGTGGCGCTGGTCGCGTTGTCCGTGTGGCTGGCATTTCGCGCGGCGCCGGTGATTTCTCGACGGCTGGGAAAAACCGGAATCCATGTCGTCACCCGCTTGATGGGACTGATCATCGCGGCGATTTCGGTCGAGATGATCGCGGACGGGCTCGGAAAACTGTTCCCCGGCTTGCTGACCTGAAATGTCCGGGAGCGCGCTTCGGCAACTTGCACGTCCTGCAAACGTCCTACCATGCAATTGCATCGGCAGTTATCCCCTCAGGGCGGGATGGACGTGCCCCAGACACCTATTTCTTCAGCAAGGAGCCAAGCATGGAATTCGGACTCGTCGGACTCGGCCGCATGGGTGGCAACATGGCGCGACGGTTGGCACGCAAGGGAATCAAGATCGCCGTCAACAATCGCAGCCACGACGTTAGCGTGGCG
>JBLMYH010000149.1:0-3279 GCA_050258175.1 Hyphomicrobiaceae bacterium | reverse complement strand
GCCGACCCACGGGTGAGGCATACCGAACGATCGACGAAGAGACGCGTCACGCGCGGGCAAACGGCTCCACCGTCACCCGCGCCTCCACCTCGTGCTCCCCTCCGCCCAGAATGACACCGCGGACCGGGCTGACGTCGCTGAAGTCCCGGCCCAAAGCGACGGTGATGTGCCGGGTGTCCGGCAAAAGGTTGTTCGTGGGATCGATGTCGACCCAACCCAGTTCGGGAATGAACACCGATACCCAGGCATGGGAAGCGTCGGCGCCCACCAGGCGCGGTTGCCCCGGCGGCGGCGTGGTGAGCAGGTAACCGCTGACATAGCGCGCGGCGATACCATGAGCGCGCAGGCAGGCAAGCGCCAGATGGGCGAAGTCCTGGCACACGCCGCGGCGGTGCGCCAGGACCTCTTCCAGGGGTGTCGCCACGGTGGTGGCGTCGGGGTCGAAGGCGAACTGGTCGTGAATGCGCCGCGACAGATCGAGCATCACCTCGAGCAGCGGGCGTCCCGGCGCGAAGGCCGGATGCGCAAAGCGCAGCACTTCCGGGGAAGTGCGCACCAGCGGGGACGCGTAGCGGAACTGACACGCTTCCAGCGTCGATGCATCGCCCGCGGATCGCTCCAGGGCGCGCACCGCCTCCCACGGCGGCGAGGGCGCGCGGGCGGGGTCGGGCGCATGGGGGCGCACCGCGACCACGGATTCGGCCGCGACGACCAACTCCGTGTGGGGTGTATCCAGGGCGAATAGCACCTGGCGGTTGCCGAAGAAGTCGTCGCGCTCGTCGCGCTCCGTCGCGCTCGGTTGGATCGTGATGCGATGCGACTCGCAGCTCTGCCAAGAACAGGTGCGGGGCGTCAGATGCAGCAACTGCTGTGACAGCAGCACCGGCGCCTCGTAGTGGTAGTGCGTGTCGTGCAAGACGCGGTAGCGCGCGCTCATGTCACAGTGAAAAGGTGCGTTGACTGGCATCGACATGGCTGAAGAAGCGCTGCGCGATGCGGTCCGAAAGCGCAAGCGCTTCGCCGCCGACGCGCGCCAGCAGGTCGCTCAGCGCGGCGATCCCGTCAGGGCTGTTGAGACTGTCGGGCAGATCGAATGCCTGGAGCTGGGGCAGGAGCGGCGTGAAAGGATCGTCGGCGAGCGGACCATATTGATCTGCAAGGCGCCCCACGTAATCGCGGATGCCGGCGGCCTGAAAGATGACCGAACGCGGATTGCCCGGATCGAGCAGCAGGAGATCGAACACGGGCAGGCGCTCGGGTCGAGTCATGTAGCGCGAGCGATAGGTGACGATGGAGTCGGCGAGTTGCAGCAGCCACTCCAGGTCGCTCTCCGCCGGTGCGTGCAGGGCATGACGCAGGGTGAGGCTGAGAAAGTGCAGCCGCTCGATGCGCCGTCCCAGGGACAAGAAGCGCCAGCCTTGGTCGCGCGTCATGCCGTCCATCGAAAAGCCGGCCAGGGTCATGAGCGCCAGCACGGTGCGGTCGAGGAAGGCAAACGCCTCCCCCAGGGGAATGTCACGGCTCTTCTGACGCTGGCCGAGATCCTGGACCATGCGGTTGATGGTGCGCCAGTTGTCTCCGCTCAGGCGCTCGCGCAGGTGGAAGGCGATGCGGAACAATTGGCGCAGGTTGGCCGCCAAGCTGGGAGCGTGGGCTGCGTCCACGATCGCCCGCATCAGATGAGCTTCGAGTTCGCGCTTGGGATCCATGGGAAGCAGTTCAAGGAGCCGGCACAGGCCGATGATGGCCCGCCACTGCGTTCCTTGAACGTTCCTGCCATTCTCGAACAGGCGGTCGAGCGTGATTCGAAGCAGGCGCGCGGTGTCGTCGCAGCGCTCGGCGTAGCGGCCGAACCAGAAGAGGTTTTCCACCACCCGGCTGGAGAGATTGGCGCCGCTGCGCACGATGTCCTGGGGCCCGATGGCCCGGCGCAGCAGGCTGAAGGCGCTCACCGGCCCTTGCGACAGGACCCAGGTGTCCTTGCTCGATCCGCCGCGCTGCATCGACAGCATGCGCACGTTGGCGTCGCTCGCCACCCGAGTCAAACCTCCGGGCATCACCACGTAACCGTTGGGGCTCGCCACGGCAAACACGCGCATGCCGACGGGGCGTGCGCTGAGTTCATGGGCGTGGCCGCGGTCCCACACCGGCGCCTGGGACAGCTGCACCAGTTCCTGCGCCACGTAGTTATAGGGATGGGTGCGCAGGTTCGCCACCAGTTCTTCGCGCTGCCGTGCGTTTAGGTCGGGCCCGAACACCGGTTCCAGGCGCAGTTGCGGAAACGCGCCCTTGATCACCAGCGTGTCCAGCTTGTCCAGGGCATCGGCCAAGGCGGCCTCCTCGCCGCACCACCACGTCGCCACCGACGGCATGGCGAGCGCTTCCCCCAGGAGGTGTTCGCACAAGCCGGGCAGGTAGCCGAGCAGAGCGCTCGTTTCCAGCACGCTTGCCCCCAGTGCGTTGGCGATGAGGACATTACCCAGGCGCGCCGCCTGGGTGAGGCCCGGCACGCCCAGCGCCGAATCGCCGCGCAGTTCGAGGGGGTCGCTGAAATCGTCGTCGAGCCGGCGCAGGATGGCATGGACGCGCTTCAGTCCCTCCAGGCTCTTCAGCCAGACGCAGCCGTTGCGAACCGTGAGGTCGGAGCCCTCCACCAGTGGAAAACCGAGATAGCGGGCGAGGTAAGCATGCTCGAAGTAGGTCTCGTTGTAGGGGCCGGGCGTGAGCAGCACGATCAAGGGTGGTTCGTCGCCGTGGGGCGCCCAGTGCCCGAGGCTCGCCTGCAGCGTGCGGAAGAAGCCCGCCAAGTGGTGCACCCGAAGGTCGCGGAAGAGGTCGGGAAACACGCGCGAGATGACGAGACGGTTCTCCAGCGCGTAACCAGCCCCGGACGGTGACTGGGTGCGATCGGCGATGACCCACCACCGCCCGTCCGGCGAGCGCGCCAGATCGGCCGCGTAGCCGTGCAGGAAAATCCCGCCGGGAGGCCGCATGCCATGGCACGGCCGCAGGAAGCCGGCGTGGCCGAAGATCAGCGCAGGCGGCAGCCGACCTTCCTTGAGCAAGTTCTGTTCGCCATAGACGTCGGCGAGGATGCGGTTGAGCAGTTCGGCGCGCTGGGCAATCGCGTTTTCGATCGTCTGCCATTCCTGTGCGGAGATGATGAGCGGCAGCACGTCGAGTTCCCACGGCCGGTCGGCACCCTGGGGATCGGCATAGACGTTGTAGGTGACGCCGTTCTCATGGATCTGGCGCTGCACGTAGTGCAGTCGCCGCCGC
>JBLMYH010000148.1:0-4105 GCA_050258175.1 Hyphomicrobiaceae bacterium | reverse complement strand
TCGAAGGCGCTCGAGGAGATCATCCCCGACTTCCGCGACGACGCGCCGCTGGAGCGCCACATCATCGAGCAGCAGATGTGGGTACTGGACGACGCCTCCTACGTCGGCTCGACCTACCGCTCGGCCGAGTTCAACCAGCCGCCGTACAACCGCTACACCATCATCCGCGCCCAGTTCGACAAGTGGTTCTCCAAGCGGGTGCAGGACGCCGGCGCGCTCCTGGTGTGCGAGACCACCGTGACCGACCTGATCCTGGACGGCCGGCGCGTGATCGGCGTGCGGACCGACCGCGAGGGCGGCTCGGTGTACGCCGACGTGGTGATCCTCGCCGACGGCGTGAACTCGCTGCTGGCGAAGAAGGCCGGCTTCCACGCCGAACTCGAGCCTGAGGACGTCGCGCTGGCGGTGAAGGAAATCCACTTCCTGCCGGAAGAGACCCTGCAGAGCCGCTTCAACATCGGCGAGGGCGAAGGCGTGGTGATCGAGATGGCGGGCAAGATCACCCAGGGCATGATGGGCACCGGCTTCCTCTACACCAACAAGGACTCGCTCACCATCGGCGTCGGCTGCATGCTGTCCGACTTCAAGCAGCAGAAGATCACGCCCTACCTGCTGCTCGAGCAGATGAAGGCGCACCCCGCGATCAAGCCGCTGATCGAAGGCGGCGAGATGAAGGAATACGCCGCGCACCTGATCCCGGAAGGCGGCTACAAGGCCATGCCCAAGCTCTACGGCGAAGGCTGGATGATCGTCGGCGACTCCGGCATGTTCGTCAACGCGGTGCACCGCGAGGGCTCCAACCTGGCCATGACCACCGGGCGGCTGGCCGCCGAGACGGTGATCGACCTGAAAGCCAAGGACCTGCCGATGAGCGCCGCCAACCTGGCCTACTACCAGGGCCGGCTGGAGGACAGCTTCGTCATGAAGGACCTGAAGAAGTACAAGAACATGCCGGAGATTTTCCACAAGAACAACCAGTTCTTCACCACCTACCCCGAACTGGTCAACCGCGCCGCCCACACCATGCTGACCGTGGACGGCGTCGACAAGAAGACCAAGGAACGCCAGATCCGCAGCAGCTTCAGGCAGCGCCGTTCGCTGTTCGGGCTGATGGGCGACGCGTTCAAGATGTGGAGGGCATTCGAATGATCCCCGTAAAAGTCGAAGAGAAGCTGTTCCAGAACCGCTACCGCGTCGATTCCGGCCGGCCGCACATCAGCATCATCAACCCCGCCACCTGCCAGGCGGACTGCAAGACTCAGGAATGCACGGTGTGCTGCCCGGCCGGCTGCTACACGGCGGAAGGCAACGGCCAGGTGGTGCTGATCACCGACGGCTGCCTGGAGTGCGGCACCTGCCGCATCATCTGCACCACCTACCGCAACGTCGACTGGGAATACCCGCGCGGCGGCTACGGCATCCTGTTCAAGTTCGGATGAACCCCTCCTCCGCGAAGACACGAAGGAACGCGAAGAAAAGCATCAACCCCTGATCTGATCTTGGGGTTTTTCTTCGCGGCCTTCGCGGCCTTCGCGGCCTTCGCGGATAACGCCCTACTTTTTTTCAAGGAGAACCCCTTTGCCCAAGCCAGAGAAACACGTCTTCGTCTGCGTCCAGAACCGCGGCCCCGGCCATCCGCGCGGCTCCTGCCTGCAAAGCGGCGCCGGCGACCTGTGGGACGAATTCGCCTACGCCTTCCAGCAGAAGAACCTCAACGGCCGCTTCATGCTGTCCAACACCGGCTGCCTTGGCCCCTGCAACGGCCCGCACGTGCTGGTCTATCCGGAAGGCGTGATGTACGGCAAGGTCGGCAAGGACGACGTCGCCGCGATCGTCGACGAACACCTGCTCGGCGGCAAGCCGGTCGAGCGCCTGATGCTGCCGCCGGAGATCTGGGGCTAACCGGTGAGCGACGCCTTCGGCCTGGCCATCGGCTTCGCCACGCCGCCGATCATCGAGGACACCCTGCGCCAGGCCATGAACAGCTACGCCGACACCAGCCGCGCCGAGTTCCTGATCTGGACGGCGCTCAAGGCCGACCCCGAATGCCTGGGCAGCTATTTCTCGCTGTACAAGTTCTACTTCTACAAGCGCATGCTGAACGAAGCGGAAGAGGTGGCCCTGCTCGCGCTCGACACCGCGTCGAAGCAGGGCGGCTTCAGTGCGGATTGGACCCGGCTCGATGCCGGCTCGGCCGACTGGCGGCGCGTCGACGCCCCGCAGCACTTCTACCTGTTCACGCTGAAGGCGCTCGCCTTCATGCGCCTGCGGCTGGGCCGCGCGGCGGAGAGCCATGCGCTGCTCGCCAAGCTCGCGGAGCTGGACCCGCACGACTCGGTGGGTGCGTCGGTGATCCGCGAGTTGGCGGCGCACCAGCCTGGGACGGCGTGACGCAACAGGAGCGATGACCATGGCCTACACCGACGTCTGCAAGAAAAGCCTGCTGTTCGAAGGCGAACGCGTGCCCTGCCTGGTCGACGGCCGCGAAATCATCATCCTGTGGCCGGACGGCGGCGAGCCGCGCGCCTACGACGCGGCCTGCCCGCACGGGCAGGTGTCGCTGGCGCGCGGCAACTTCAACGGCCGCATCCTGCACTGCCCCGCCCATGGCTGGGTGTTCGACGGCCGCGACGGCAGCTCGCTGCAACCCTGTGGTTGGGCGCTGAAGGAGTATCCCCTGCGCATCGCCGGCGGCATGGTGCAGGTCGATGTGGCCGCGTCCCGACCCGACAACTGAAACCATGCTGGATACGATCATCATCGGCGGGGGACTGTGCGGACTGGCGCTTGCGCGCAACCTGCACGCGCAGGGCCGCAGCTTCGTCCTCTACGAGGCGCGGGCGCGGCTCGGCGGGCGCATCCTGTCGGTGCCGAGCGAAGCCGCCGGCATGGCGCTCGACCTCGGCCCGGCCTGGTTCTGGCCCGACACCCAGCCGCGCATCACAAAATTGCTGATGGAGCTCGGCTTGCGCAGCTTCGCCCAGCACGACGACGGCAGCCTGCTGCGGCTGACCGCGCACGACCAGAAGCCCGAACGCATGGAGATGGACGCGCTGCACGGCGGCGCCCGCCGCGCGGAAGGCGGCATGGCGGCGCTGGTGGACGCGCTGGCCGACGGCCTGCCCGCCGCCGCGATCCGGCTGCAGCAGGAACTCATCGCCGTGCGCGACCGCGGCACCCAGGTCGAACTGCTGTTCCGGCGCGGCGAGGTCACGACCATCGTCCATGCCCGCCACGCGGTGCTGGCGGTGCCGCCGCGCCTGCTGGAAGAGCGCGTGCACTTCGCCCCCGCCCTCGACGCCCCCCTGCGCGACGCCATGCGCGCCACCCCGACCTGGATGGCCGACCAGGCGAAAATCGCGGTGGGCTTCGCTGCGCCGTTCTGGCGTGCCGCCGGTGAGTCGGGCAATGCCTTCGTCACCCACGAGCAGGTCGTGCTCGGCGAAATCTTCGATGCCTGCGACGCCGGCGGGCGCCGCGCGGCGCTGGGCGGGTTCTTCGCCCTGCCGCCGCCGTTCCGTGCCTCGGTGCACCCGGTGGCGATGCCGATGCTGATCTCGAGCCAGCTGGTGCAGGTGTTCGGCAGCGAGGCGGAGCACGGCGAGCAGCACGTGCAGGACTGGGCGGCCGAGCCGTTCACCTGCAGCACGCTCGACCGGACGCCGCCCGACAGCCATCCGCAATACGGCAACCCGCAGCTGCGGCGCCCGCTGTGGAACGGCAAGCTGTTCCTCGGCGGCTCGGAAACCGCCGGCACCGGCGGCGGCTATCTGGAAGGCGCGCTGGAAGCGGCGGCGCGGATCCAGCGCGAACTCGCGGCGGCGGTGCCGGCCAGCATGCCGCCACACGGCAACGCCGCCCCCCTCGCCCGGTTCAACGAAACGGTCGCCACGCTGCGCGACGGCGCCATCGAGCGCTACCGCCAGCACCTGCACCGCCATCTGTCCACCCAGGCCGGCGAACAGCTGACCCAGCGCGCCCTGCTCGATACCGTGGAGCAGGTCTACAGCGCGGCGCTCGACCAGATCGGCGGACTGGCATTCGACGCCGCGAACGTCGCCGTGCAGCGCGGCCGCTGCGAACTGACGCCCGCCGTGCTGGCGCC